>CAIZKA010000321.1 GCA_903933395.1 uncultured beta proteobacterium
AGGCACCGATGTATCGACGCGAACAAACGCGACAGCTCATCGGGAAAGCCAACCGCCGTCAGGCAGCCATCGCCTATCGCAAGATCGAGGCTCTGATCCGGGAACGGTGCGTCGAGCCAGTCCGCGCATATCGCCTGCCGATTGGCGGTGTCGCCGGGCCACACCGCGTCAATCATGGCCTGAACGCGCTCGACGGCGAGAAGCTCGACCTCTTGCGGCCAGTGGAGCGTGGCGATTTTCGGTGTCACTCCGAGCAGCCACACCCGCTTCTTTGCCGCCGCGCCGAATACTTCCGGTTCTGCCGCGAGCATCGCTTCGATGATGCGGATGTCTTCCGCGCACGGGCGCAAAGGCGGTCCGAGCAAGCCATACTGTGCGGCGAAACTGCGCCAGTGCGCACCGACATCCGTGTCCGATGCCGCAGCGGCACTCATGGCGTCAGACGCCGTTCTGCCGCAGCCATGCCAGCAGCCGCTTCCAACCGTCATCCGCCGGTTCCTTGCGATAGGTCGGCCGGTAGTCCGCGTGAAAGGCATGCGGCGCGCCGTCGTAGACGTGGATCTGCGACTTGCTGCCGGCCTTGGCCAGCGCGTCCTTCATCGACTGGACATCGTCCATGGAAATACCCTGGTCGGCACCGCCGTATAGCCCGAGCACCGGCGCCCTCATCTGGTCGACGAGATCGAGCGGGTATTTCGGCGTGCGATCGTTGACCTCGCCGTCGATGCGGCCGTACCACGCCACGCCGGCCTTGAGCGCGGGGTTGTGCGCCGCATACAGCCAGGTGTGGCGGCCGCCCCAGCAAAACCCGGTGACGCCCAGGCGGCTGGAGTCACCGCCGTTCTTGCCGGCCCAGGCCACGCAGGCGTCGAGGTCCGCCATCACGCCGGCATCGGGAACTTTGGCCACCACCGCCGCATAAAGATCGGCAACGCTCGCGTACTTGCGCGGGTCACCATAGCGGGCGAACAACTCCGGCGCGATCGCCAGGTAGCCTTCCTTCGCCAGGCGGCGGCAGACGTCGGCGATGTATTCATGCACGCCGAAAATTTCGGACACCACCAGCACCACCGGCAGACCCGTCTTTCCCGCCGGCATGGCGCGGTAGGCAACCATCTCGCCGTCCGCAACGGGTACCTTGATTTCGCCTGCGGTGAGTCCTTCCGTGCTGGTCTTGATCGGGCTTTGCGCCGCACTGGGCTGCACCGCCAGGGCAAAGCCGGCGCCGAGCGCGGTAACGATGAAACCGCGCCGGTTCACCTGGCTTGCCGGCAGAAGGCTGTCGAATTCGGCCTGTCCGTCGCTTTTCCTGACGGCCTTCGCTTCGGTCGTGTTCATCGGGAACTCCTCGTTCAAGTTTTGGGAACCCGTATCTTAAGATACCGTCCACGCCTTGTCCGGCGCGGACATATCGCTAGGATACCGTCCCCGCCTGCCGGCGGGGACATAAAATACCCCGACACGCACTGCATATCAACGAGGACATCATGAGCACGCCGCCGATCAGCCGCTATCCGATCCCCAAGCTGGAAGACCTGCCCGAGGACATCCGTGCCCGCATCCTCGAGGTGCAGGA
>CAIZKA010000322.1 GCA_903933395.1 uncultured beta proteobacterium
CCGCCTGCCCCTCCTGCCGCGCCCCGATGTGCGCGCACCGCTTCGCGCGCAAGCTGGGCGGCGAAGTCGCGCTCGACCTCTGCTTCCCCTGCCAGGGCATCTGGTTCGACGAATACGAGAGCCTGCAGCTTGCGCCCGGTGGCGTCATCGATCTGTTCAAGCTGATCCACGAACACCGCAACGACCAGCGCCTGCCGCTGACCGGCCACTTGTGCTGTCCGCGCTGCAACGAGCAACTGATCCAGTCGCAGGATCGGGTCAAGAGCGGGCTCTTCAACTACCTGCGCTGCGGGCAGCATCACGGCCGCTTCATCACCTTCGGGCAGTTCATGATCGAGAAGGGCTTCGTGCGCCAATTGACCCGCGTCGAGGTCAAGGAACTCAGCGTCCGCATTGGCGTGATCCGTTGCACCGGCTGCGGCGCGCCGGTGGATATCCGCAAGGACAGCGCCTGCGGCCACTGCCGCGCGCCGATCGCAATTCTCGACGCGCACGCCGTCGAGGCCGCGCTGGCCGGCTACCAGCAGGCCGCGTTGAAGCAGGCTGCTCCGCCCGACACGACGCAGCTCGCCGAGGTGATTCTCTACCACGAAGGCGAGCGCAATCGGCGCCAGCGCGAACGCGGCACCGTGCTCGATGCCGACATCGGTGACCTGCTGCTGGACGGCGTTTCGATGATTTGGAATACCTTGCCATGAACCGGGCGGACATCACCGGCGTGATCCTCGCCGGCGGCCGGGGAAGTCGCATGGGCGGCATCGACAAGGGCTTGCAGGACCTGCAGGGCCGGCCCATGATGCAATGGGTTCTCGAGCGCCTGGCGCCGCAAGTGGGTAGCGTGCTGATCAATGCCAACCGGAACCTGCCGCGCTATGCCGGATTCGGCTGCCCGGTGCTGCCCGACAATATCCCCGATTTCGTCGGCCCGCTGGCCGGACTGCACGCCGCGTTGGCGCAGGCCACCACGCCGCTGATCATGACCGTGCCCTGCGATTCGCCCTTCCTGCCGGCCGATCTGGTACAGCGGCTGCACACCGCGCTCGTCGCCGGCAAGGCCGAACTCGCGGTGGCGCGCGCCGGGGGCAGGGCGCACCGGGCGTTCTGCCTGGCGCGGCGCGAACTGCTGCCGCAGCTCGAGATCTTTCTTGCCGCAGGCGAACGCAAGGTGGGCCTCTGGCATGCCTCGCTGAAGGTGGTCGAAGTCGACTTCGATGACGAGGCCGAGGCCTTCGATAACATCAACACGCTCGAAGAACTCGCGAGTTGCCGGAAAGGGCCGGCCGAAGGGAAGAACTGGAGCGGGTGAAGGGAGTCGAACCCTCTTCATGAGCTTGGGAAGCTCAGGTAATGCCGTTATACGACACCCGCGTCGGGGACAAATTTTAGCGCTATTCCGGCTCGCATTGGAAACGAGACGCGAAGACAAGCCGCAGACAGTGCTGCAGCACGGCAAGGCGCAGTCGACAAAGTATCGGTTCCAATTCGCGTCGGAATTACATCAGAACGATGTCGAATTGCTCCTGTGTATAGCCGCTCTCGGCGTGCAGGGAAATCGGCAGGCAGATGAACTCGGACAGCATCGCCAGCGCCTGCGACTCTTCGTCGAGGAACAGGTCGATCACGGCCGGCGAGGCCAGGACGCGCATTTCACGGGCGGTGAACTGGCGCGCCTCGCGCAGCAGTTCACGCAGCACCTCGTAGCAGACGGTCTGCGCGGTCTTCACTTCGCCGCGCCCGCCGCAGGTGGGGCAGGGCTCGCACAGGATATGGGCCAGGCTTTCGCGGGTGCGCTTGCGGGTCAGTTCGACCAGGCCGAGCTGGGTGAAGCCGGAGACGGTGATGCGGGTGTGGTCGCGCGCCAGGGCCTTGTTGAATTCCGCCAGCACGGCTTCTTTGTGCTGCGGGTCCTCCATGTCGATGAAGTCGGCGATGATGATGCCGCCCAGGTTGCGCAGGCGCAGTTGGCGGGCGATGGCCTGCGCCGCTTCGAGATTGGTCTTGAAAATCGTGTCGTCGAAGTTGCGCGAACCGACATAGCCGCCGGTATTCACGTCGATGGTGGTCATCGCCTCGGTCTGGTCGAAGATCAGATAGCCGCCCGACTTGAGGTCGACCCTGCGCGCCAGCGCCTTCTGGATTTCGTCCTCGACGCCGTGCATGTCGAACAGCGGCCGTTCGCCGGTGTAATGCATGAGCCGGTCGCTGACCTGCGGCACATATTCCTGGGCGAAATGCTGCAGCTTCTGGAAGTTCTCGCGCGAGTCGATAATGACGCCGCTGGTTTCGCTGTTCACCAGGTCGCGCAGGACGCGCTGCGCCAGCGTCAGATCGTGATGCAGCAGGGTCGGCGGCAGGGCGCCGACGCTGCGGCTCTGGATCTCGCTCCAGATGCGGCGCAGATAGGCGATGTCGGCGGCCAGTTCCTCGTCGCCGGCGTCGGCCGCGACGGTGCGCAGGATGTAGCCGCCGGGCTGCTCCGCCGGCAGCAGCCCGACGATGCGGGCGCGCAGCTTCTCGCGCTCGGCCTCGTCGCCTATGCGCTGCGAGATGCCGATGTGCGTGTCCTGCGGCAGGTGCACCAGCAGGCGGCCGGCAATCGAAACTTGCGTGGTCAGGCGCGCGCCCTTGGTGCCGATCGGATCCTTCTGCACCTGTACCATCAGCGACTGCCCCTCGGCGAGGATGCGCTCGATGGGTCGCGTTTCGTGGCTGTTGTAGCCGTTGCTGTTGATGCGCTCGCTCCAGATGTCGGCGACATGGAGGAAGGCGGTGCGTTCCAGTCCGATTTCGATGAAGGCCGACTGCATGCCGGGCAGCACGCGCACCACGCGCCCGAGATAGACATTGCCGACGATGCCGCGACCGTTGGTGCGCTCGATGTGCAATTCCTGCACGGCGCCCTGCTGCAGCAGGGCGGCGCGCGTCTCCTGCGGCGTGAAGTTGATCAGAAACTGTTCATTAGTCATCTGCGGGACGGACGTGCTAAAGCGGGTAACCGAATTCTCGCAGCAATAGCGCTGTTTCGCACAAGGGCAGGCCGACGATGCCGGAGTGCGAGCCCTTGATGTCTTCGACGAACATCGCGGCGCGACCCTGGATGCCGTAGGCGCCGGCCTTGTCCATCGGTTCGCCGCTTTGCACGTAGCGGCGGATTTCTTCCGCGCCCAGGGGCCGGAAACGCACGTCGCTGATCGACAGGCGATGTTCGACGCGCCCGTCGCGAGCCAGGGCAATCGCGGTCAGCACGCGATGGCTGCGACCCGAGAGCCGCGCCAGGATCGCCGCGGCGTCGGCTTCGTCGGTCGGCTTGCCGATGATCTCGCCGTCGACGTCCAGCGTGGTGTCGGCGGCCAGCACCGGACGCGGCACCACCCGCCGCGACGCCAGCAAACCGGCGCCGTAAGCCGCCTTGATCCGCGCCACACGTACCACGTAGGCCTCCGGTGATTCACCCGGCAACCAGGCCTCGTCGACTTCCGCGTCTTCCCGCGTCCCGCTGCGAAACAGCAGCAGGTCGAAACGCACGCCGATCTGCGTCAGCAATTCGCGGCGGCGCGGACTTCTGGAAGCCAGGTAGATGCGTGCATCGATCATGGTCGACAAGGCGTTGCAACAGGGTCCGGCAGCATAGCCTCAGGCACGGTGATAGGGGTGGTGGTTTATCACGCTCGCGGCGCGGTACAGGGCCTCGGCGAGAATCACGCGGACCAGGGCGTGCGGCAGGGTCAGGCTGGAAAGGCGCATGGTTTCGTGTGCGGTGTCCTTGATCCTGGGGTCCAGTCCGTCGGGGCCGCCGATGATGAAGGCGACATCGTCGCCGCCCGCCATCCATTTTTCCAGACGCGCGGCCAGCTGCTGCGTGGTCGGCGCATCGCCGCGCTCGTCAAGGGCAACCCGGCGGCAGCCGGGCGGCAGTTGCGCATCGATGCGCGATGCTTCCAGCGCCATCATGGCCTGCGCCGTCTTGCCCGTGGTGCGCGGCTCGGGCTTGATCTCCAGCAGTTCCAAAGGCAGTTCGCGCGGCATCCGTTTTGCGTACTCGCTCCAGCCGGCCGCCACCCACTCCGGCGGCCGCGCGGACACCGCCGCGACGATCAATCTCATTCGCTATCGGCGTCGCCGGCGGCCTTCTTCCGCGGACGCTTGGGCACGACCCGCCACAGCTCTTCGAGGTTGTAGTAAGCGCGCACGGCGGGCTGCATGACATGCACGACGATGTCGCCGAGGTCGACCAGCACCCATTCGCCGGATTCCTCGCCCTCGACGCCGATCACCTGCCCGCCGGCTTCCTTGACCTTGTCATGGACGCTTTTGGCCAGCGACTTGACGTGACGGTTGGAATCGCCGGTGGCGATGATGACGCGGTCGAACAAGGCCGAGATCTTGCTGGTGTTGAGGACCTCGATGTCCTTGGCCTTGATGTCCTCAAGGGCGGCGACGGCGATTTTCTGGAGTTTTCTAATGTCCATGCGGAGTCCGGTAGAGCTGACGGGTTTCAATATAGTCGAGAACGGCATCGGGGACCAGATAGCGCACCGAGAGTCCGCGCGCCAGCCGCTCGCGGATCACCGTGGCGGAAATCTCCAGCGCCGTGATGGCAAAGGGGACGATGCGTCCGGCCGGTGCGCCGGCAAGATCGGTTGCGACACCCCGGCGGGCAGCGAATTCGGCATCCAGCGCCGTGTTGCCGGCGCCGACTCTCATTTCATGCCCGGGGCGCGTCGCCACGCCGATGTGCGCCAGGGCGAACAGTTCGCGCCAGCGGTGCCAGGATTCCAGACGGGCGAAGGCATCGGCGCCCAGGAGCAGCACCAGCGGCCGTTGCGGGCCGTGTTGCCGGCGCTGGCGCTCCAGCGTCGCCACCGTGTAGCTGGGAGCGGGGCTGTCTGCCGCGGCCAGCACTTCGCCCGGATCGACGCTGAATCCGGGCAGGGTGGCGAGCGCCTGCTCCACCATGGCCAGGCGATCACGCGCCGCGCACTGCGGCACGGCGCGCAGGGGCGGCGTGCCGGCCGGGACGAAGCGCACTTCGCACAAGCCCAGCGCCTCGCGCGCTTCCACGGCAAGGCGCAGGTGAGCGACATGCAGCGGATCGAAGGTGCCGCCGAGGAGGCCGAGGACGCCCGTACCGGCTTCATTCATCGGGCAGGGCCGGCGGCGGCCCGACCGGGTCGGGCGTTTCGAATACATCGCGATAGGACAGATACACGCTGGCCACCATCACCGGCGCCAGGATGAAGATCAGCAGCATGCGCAGCGCGACGGCGAGGACGTTCTGCAGCGATTCGGAGATCAGGCCGGCGACGATGAGGATCATGCCCGGAACCACGGCACCCACCAGAACCAGCGCCAGTCCGTACATGGCGAAGGCGCGCCAGTTGCGCCAGCTGGCGACAAAACTGAAGAACAGCGACTTGCCGGCGCTGACGCCATTCCATGCCGTCAGCAGCGGGGCAAACCAGAAAGCCATCAGCATCGGCGATGCCAGCACCAGGAGGATGCTGAGCTCAGTAAGCAGCGCCGCGGCTTCTTCGGAACTCATGCCGTCGCTGAGGTTGATCGGTTCGCCCAGGGCGAAACCGCCCAGCACCAACAGGCTCGAGCCTAGCAGGTGCAGGCCGCCGAGGCGTATCAGGCCGACGCGCTGGGCGCTCAAGCTGAAGGTCAGGGCCTCGCTGACAAAGGCGTTGCCGCGCTCGATGGCGCGGCAGCCGTTGGCCAGGATGACGGTCAGCGCCGGCAGCAGCAGCGGCAGCAGCAAGGGTCCGATTTTCGGAATCAGGTTGACCACGATTACCGTCAGCAGATAGCCGAAGGTCAGCGCGGTCATCAGCGGCGGCTGGCGGCGGAACAGGGCAAAGCCCGCCAGCAGCCACAGCACCCCGTGGCGGGCGGGAAGGCGGCGCGCGTCCATCAGTCCTGCGCCTCCCGGAAATTCACGGCTCGCGGCGCGTCGTCACCCAGCGCCGGCAGATCGAAGGCGATGTCGCCCTCCGCATCGGGCATGCCGGTCGCTTTCAGGCCGGCGAAGTCGAACAGGCGCGCATCGAGCAGGTGCGAGGGCACGACATTGGCGAGGCTCCGGAACATGGTTTCGATGCGCCCGGGAAAACGCTTCTCCCACTCGTTCAGCATCTGCTTGACCTGCTGCCGCTGCAGGTTGGGCTGCGAGCCGCACAGGTTGCAGGGAATGATGGGGAAGGCGCGCTCGGCGGCCCAGGCTTCGAGGTCGCTTTCGCGGCAATAGGCCAGCGGGCGGATCACGATGTTGCGGCCGTCGTCGGAGACCAGCTTGGGCGGCATGGATTTCAGTTTGCCGGCGAAAAACATGTTGAGCAGCAGCGTCTGCAGGATGTCGTCGCGATGGTGGCCGAGCGCGATCTTGGTCGCCCCCAGTTCGCCGGCGACGCGGTACAGCACGCCGCGGCGTAGGCGCGAACACAGCGAGCAGGTGGTCTTGCCCTCCGGGATCACCCGCTTGACGATGGCATAGGTGTCCTCGTTTTCGATGTGGAAGGGCACATCGATGCTGCGCAGGTAGTCGGGCAGCACATCGGCGGGGAAACCCGGCTGCTTCTGGTCGAGGTTGACCGCGACGATGTCGAAGCCGACCGGCGCGTGCTCGCGCAGGAACAGCAGGACGTCGAGCAGGGCGAAGGAGTCCTTGCCGCCGGAGAGGCAGACCATGACCTTGTCGCCGCCTTCGATCATGTTGAAGTCGGCAATGGCCTGCCCGACTTCGCGGCGCAGGCGCTTGGCGAGTTTATTCGCCTCGAAGGCTGTTTTCTGGGCCTGGCGGGCGGTCGGAGCCGGGTTCGAATTTGAGGGAAGCGGTGCGTTCAAAGGTGTGCCGTTCTGCCGCCGTCGACATTGATCACCTGCCCGGTGACATAGGGTGCATCGAAGACGAGGAATTTCACGGCGCGCGCGATGTCGGCCGGCGAGCCCATGCACTTCAGCAGCGTGTGCCCGATGATGGCCGTACGCTCTGCCGGCGGAAAATCGTCCGTACCCTCCGGCCATTCGATCGAACCGGGCGCCACGGCATTGACCCTCACCCGCGGCCCGAGTTCAAGTGCCAGAGCACGCGTCAGCCCGAGCAGGCCGGCCTTTGCCGCGCAATACACCGGATAGCCCTTGAGCGGGCGCTCGGCATGAACGTCCGTGATATTGACGATGCAGCCGCCGCTGCGGTCGAGGTGCGCTGCCGCCGCCTGCGACAAAAACAGCGGCGCCTTGAGGTTGGAGCCGATCAGGTCGTCCCAGGCCGCCGTGTCGACGGCGCCGACTTTCGTGGCATGGAAGGTCGAGGCGTTGTTCACCAGCGCATCGAGCCGGCCGAAGCGCGACACGACGGCATCCACCAGGCGCGGCAGCGCCGCGATGTCCAGCAGATCGGCGGCGAAGGCCGCGGCGGACTGTCCCGCTGCATCCGGGCGCGCAGCATTCAACTCCGCTGCCAGCGCCACGGCGTCGGCCGCGGACGCGCGGTAGTGAATCGCCACGCTGGCTCCGGCCGCGTGGAGCCTGCGCGCAATCTCGGCGCCGACGCGGCGGGCGGCGCCGGTGACGAGAACGACGGGGGCGTGGGGGGTATTGCTCATGCGGGAAGTATACCGGCGAGAACCCTTGCCGCCGCGGCGAAACCGAAACTCGCCGTGACCGCCACCGACGAACCGTAGCCGGCGCAGTTGAGCCCGGCCGTCGGGTCGACCGGAATATCCGCCGCGACGCCATCTACCGCACAAGAGTCGGCGCTGATGGTACGGCGCACCTGTTCCGGCGAGAACACGCAATCGACGCCGAACTTCTTCTTCGGCTCGCGCGCAAAGCCGTATTCCTTGCGCAATAGTGCGCGCACCTTGGACGCCAGCGCATCCTGCGTAGTGCGCGAGAGGTCGGCGATTTCGACCCGCGTCGGATCCGTGCGTCCGCCGGCGCCGCCGGTGGTCACGATGCGGATGCCGGCGCGGCGGCAATGCGCGATCAGCGCCGCCTTGGCGCGAACGTGGTCGATGGCGTCGATCACGGCGTCGCAGGCGGGGATCAGGGCAGGGGGGTTGCGCTCGTCGATGAATTCCTCGACGACATCGACCACGCAAGCCGGATTGATGGCCAGGATGCGCTCGCGCATCGCCAGCACCTTGGCCGCGCCCAGGGTCGCGCCGAGGGCGTGGACCTGCCGGTTGATGTTCGACTCCGCCACATGGTCGAGGTCGATCAGGGTCAGGCGGCCCAGACCCGAGCGAGCCAGCGCCTCGACCGCCCAGGAACCGACGCCGCCGATGCCGACCACCACCACATGCGCCGCCGCGGCCCGCGCCAGGGCGCCGGTGCCGTAAAGGCGCTCGACGCCGCCGAAGCGGCGTTGGTAATCAGAGGCGGAAGTCATGCAGCGATTCTAATCGGCGGCGGCGGGCAGCATCGAACCACCGGCAAGCGCGGCGTCCGCCTACACCCGACAGCCGCGCTATCGGCGCGGGTCTTTGCAAGCCTGCACCCAGCTCCTCGCTGCGACCTTGCCGGGGAATCAGCGACGGATGCCGTCCGCAACCAGTTCAAACCATTGCGGGTTCAGGCCGGCCAGCGGGCCGCGCAGCTTGTCCAGTTCGGCCGCCGGGCCATGCACTTCAAGGCGCGTTATCTTGGCGATCTTCAGCGCCTCCTGCAGAAGCGCTCCGACGTTGTCCAGATGGGCCAGCAGCGCTGCCGCGTCATCGTAGCCTTCCCGGCAATGGGCAGCCTGCCCGCTGAAGGAAAACGCATAGAAGACGCAGCCCGGCTCGGTCCTGGTGCGCTCGACAAATTGTTTCCCGAGTGCCTTGAATTCATCGAGTTTGCCTTCCGCTACGTCAAAGTACGGAACGAGGCTGCAACAGGTATCGGCGTGCGGCATTTCAATCTCCTAGAGTTCGTCGCGAAATCAATGTTGGGCAAAAGATGATTTGCCCGGTAGCCGGCGTGAAGGCATTACAGGTGGTCAATCACCTTGAATCCGCGGCAATCTTAGGCGTCAGGGACAGCAATGACAATATTGCGTCGCAACACGAATGGTCCCGCAGGTCGTGAAACCTGTTGAGCCTTGCGTTGATTCTGGCGGAACGGGCAGAATCGAACTGCCGACACTTAAAGAGGGGTGCGATATCAATGGGACAAGGACTCCGAATACTGAAGTGGCTTACGATTGCCCTCGTTCTGTACGTTATTGGCAGCATCGTCATGTCAATCATTCAGCCAAACCGGTTAGCCGGTCGAGTGAAGATCGGCATGTCGAAAGACGAGGCGATCAAGCTTATTGGCCAGGCGCAGATGCAAGAGGAAAGCGAGTTTTCTGCTTGCCAAGGCAAGGAACAGCATTGGACCGGAAACTGTGCCAAGTTGCTTGGATCGGGTTCGAAATCCTTTCTGATATGGAAGTTCGGCGTCGATACCGTTTTGGTCGTTGGCTTGGACGCGAACAGCAAGGTCCTGTTCAGTGGCGTTGGCGATACCTGAGATTGGTCGCCCGACCTGCGGCGGAAGCAAGGGTGGCCAGCGGACCGAAAAAGCACAAAGCCCCGCAAGTCGTGAAACCTGCGGGGCCTTGCTTTGATACTGGTGGCCAGGGGCAGAATCGAACTGCCGACACACGGATTTTCAATCCGTTGCTCTACCAACTGAGCTACCTAGCCGGAAAGGCCGCGAATTATAGGCGCTCGCACCTGACCCGTCAAAGGGCTTTGCGTATATGCTGCGCCACCCATTCTGTCGCTGACGACTCGCTTACAGGTGGCGTAAGGGCCGCGTAAGAGCCCTTCTGCAGAATGCTGCGTTGCATAAACAGCAATTGTCACCTAAACAATCATTTCCACCTCCGGAGGAAACATGAAAGACGAAGATATTGTCGAACGGATTCAAAAGAATCCGAAATTCATGCAGTTTGTAACCATGCGCAACAACTACTCGATCGTGTTGTCGATTCTGATGATGATCGTGTATTTCGGCTACATCCTGCTGGTCGCCTTCAACAAGCAGTTCCTCGGCACCAAGGTCGCCGCCGGTGCCATGACTTCCATCGGGATCCCGTTGGGCCTCGGCGTCATCGTATTCACCATTGTCATCACTGCAATCTATGTCCGCCGCGCGAACAGCGAGTTCGACGCCATCAAGGACGAAATCGTTCGGGAGGCTTCCAAGTGATCAAGGCAAAACATATCCTCGGCGGCGCAGCCGCCCTTCTGTTGGCCGGCGCTGCCCTCGCCGCCGGTGCCGATCTCGGCCAGGCGCAGAAGCAGGCGACCAACTGGACCGCCATCGTGATGTTCGGCATTTTCGTCGGCGTCACGCTGTTCATTACCAAGTGGGCGGCTTCCAAGACCAAGACCGCGGCTGACTTCTACACCGCAGGTGGCGGCATCACCGGCTTCCAGAACGGCCTGGCGATCGCCGGCGACTACATGTCGGCGGCTTCCTTCCTGGGTATTTCGGGCCTGGTGTTCGGTTCCGGTTTCGACGGCCTGATCTTCTCGATCGGCTGGCTGGTCGGCTGGCCGGTCATCACCTTCCTGATGGCGGAGCGCCTGCGCAACCTGGGCAAGTTCACCTTCGCCGACGTCGCCGGTTACCGTTTCGATGCGGGCCCGATCCGCACCTTCGCGGCCTGCGGCTCGCTGGTGGTGGTGGCCTTCTACCTGATCGCCCAGATGGTGGGTGCCGGCCAGTTGATCAAGCTGCTGTTCGGCCTCGATTACATCGTGGCGGTGAGCATGGTCGGCGTCATCATGATGACCTACGTGCTGTTCGGCGGCATGACGGCAACGACCTGGGTGCAGATCATCAAGGCGGTAATGCTGCTGACCGGCGCCACCTTCATGGCTCTCATGGTGATGTTCCAGTTCGGCTTCAGCCCCGAGGCGATGTTTGCCAAGGCCGTTGAAGTGCACTCCAAGCATGATGCGATCATGAGTCCGGGCGCACTGATCAACGACCCGATCTCGGCGATCTCCGTCGGCATGGCACTGATGTTCGGCACCGCCGGCCTGCCGCACATCCTGATGCGCTTCTTCACGGTTCCCAGCGCCAAGGAAGCCCGCAAGTCGGTGGGCTGGGCGACGACCTGGATCGGCTACTTCTACATCCTGACCTTCATCATCGGCTTTGGCGCCATCACCAACCTGATTCCCAACCCGGCGGAATACTTCGTCAATGGCGACATCGCCAAGGGCTTGAAGGGTGGCGGCAACATGGCGGCGGTGCATCTGGCCAAGGCTGTCGGTGGCGACCTGTTCATGGGCTTCATCTCCGCCGTGGCCTTCGCCACGATTCTGGCGGTGGTGGCGGGTCTGACGCTGTCCGGCGCATCGGCGGTGTCGCATGACCTGTACGCGTCGGTGTGGCGTCATGGCAACGTGGATTCGGCAACGGAACTGCGCGTGTCGAAGATCACGACGGTGTGCCTCGGCATCTTCGCCGTGCTGCTCGGCATCGTGTTCGAGAAGGAAAACGTCGCCTTCATGGTGATGCTGGCCTTCGCCGTAGCCTGCTCGGCCAACTTCCCGGTGCTGTTCATGTCCGTGCTGTGGAAAGACTGCACCACCAAGGGCGCAGTTGCCGGCGGTACGGTGGGTCTGGTCTCCTCCGTGGCGCTGACCATCATGTCGCCCGCGGTGTGGGAAGTCTCGCTCGGCCATGCCAAGGGTACGGCAATGTACCCCTACGCGTCGTCGGCGATCTTCTCGATGACCGCCGCCTTCGCGGTGATCTGGATCGTGTCCCTGCTGGACAAGAGCGCCCAGGCTGCCAAGGAACGCGCTTTGTTCCCGGCCCAGCTGATCCGCTCGGAAACCGGCGTCGGCAGCTCCAGCGCCTCCGGCCACTAAGCAACAACACAGCAAATCAAAAGGCCAGCCTTCGGGCTGGCCTTTTTTCCGTCTACAGGATTCAGCCGGGAAGATGGATCAGGCCACGGGTGCTGTGAATCTGCGCCCCGGGTCGCCCTCGCTCACCCAGTTCTGCTTCCACCACGCATCGATCTGGGCACGCGTCCAGGGCTTATGCACCAGCACCCCGTCGAGAGTGCTGGCCACTTCCGCAATGCTTTGCGGGCGCGCCGCCGGGTCCTTCTCCAGGCAGCGGCCGATCAGCGCGTCCAGTTCCGCCGGCACGGCGAAGGGGGAACATTCCGAGGCAAGCCGCGGCACGGTATGCAGGACATGGTAGGTCAGGTCGTGCTCGGTTTCGGTTTCGAACAAACGCTTGCCGGTGAGCAGGAAGAAACCGACCGCGCCCAGCGCATAGATGTCGGCGCGGGCGTCGGCATCGCCGGGGTTGCGGATGCGCTCCGGCGACATGTAGAGCGGCGTGCCGAGGATGCGCATGTGCGCGGTCAGGTCGCGCGTGTCGCTGCCAGAAATATGCTTGACCAGGCCGAAATCCAGCACCTTGACGAAGTCGCGCTCGCCGCGCATCTCGCACAGCATGAGGTTCTGCGGCTTGATGTCGCGATGCACCAGGTCGCAGGAGTGCGCTTCCCACAGCGAGGCGCAGGCCTGGCGCAGGATGAAGGCAGTACGCGCCGGCGGCACCGGACCGTAGCGCTCGACCAGGTCGGCCAGCGAGAGGCCTTCAAGATATTCCATGGCGTACCAGAACTCGCCGCCGGACCCCGTGCCGTAGTCGTAGATGGCGATGGTGTTGGGGTGATGCAGGCCGCTGGTCAGCTGGACTTCGCGCTGAAAGCGGGCGGTCCATTCCTCCGTGGTGCTCTGCGTCTTGAGCACCTTGACCGCCGCCGGGCGCTTGAGCATGCGGTGCTGCGCCAGATACACGTTGCTGATGGCGCCTTCGCCGATCTGCCGCAGCAGTTTGTAGGGCCCCATCTGGCGCGCCCGGCCGTCGCGCCGCAGCAGGGCAGCCAGGGCGTTCGGCGACAGAAATCCCGAGAACCAGACCGCAAAAATCAGCAACAGGACGACGCCGAAACCAACCTGCAGATAGACCAGCGGCGCATAGGCCTCGCCGGCTTCGATCTCGATCGCCACCCCGATGTCATAGTCGCGCAGCCAGCGCCAGGCGCCGATGACATCGCGACCGAGATAGTTGGGGTAGGGCGCCAGCAGGATGCCCTCGCCGCCCTCGCCGCGCTTGGCCACGGCCTGGCTGGCGAGCAGCGTCAGCCGCTCCGGTTCGGGATCGGGCAAGGCCAGGCGCGGCGCCAGCGCGCGCTGCATCAGTTCAGCGGCATTCCGGCTCGGCGACAGCAGCCAGCCCTCGGCATCGAAGGCCAGGGCTTCGCCGCTCTGGCCCGGACGTGCCGCGGCGAAGAGGCCGGCGAATCCCTTGTCGGCCGGCGAACCCAGGGCGAGCACCGCGACGACCTTGCCGTTCGCCGCGGCGATGGGTGCCGCGACCCAGGCGCGGCCGATTTCCCGCGTTCCGGCAACGCTGCCGGGCGTGCTGTAGGGTCGCACGAAGGCCGAGCGGCCCTTGAATACCGGCGCCAGATGCGCGAGAAAGTCCGGGCTGACAGTGCGCCCGGTGCGCTGCGTCTCGCTGGCGGCGAGGATGGTGCCGCGCGGACCGACCACCAGCACCGCCGTGACGCCGATGGCGGCCGCCTTGCCGAGGGCACTGCCGACGACAGGTCCGCCCTCGCTCGCCCGGCCCGAGGCGAGCCTGACGATGCCGGCATTCAACTCCGCGTCGGCGGCCAACTGCTCCGCTTCATTGCGCCGCTCGGCGATCCACTGCTCGAGGGTACCGACTTGGGTGTTGAGCAGGGTCTGCATCCCGGTGGCGCGGATCTCGCGCAAGGATTCGCCGACGCCGCGATAAGCCCAGACACCGATGCCGAACAATGCCGCAAGCAACAGCAGCAGGGCCAGGCGTGTCCGGTCGAAGTTGGGGTTCACAACTCCGGAGTGTAGATCAGTCCGCGCGGTGCCCGGCGAACA
>CAIZKA010000323.1 GCA_903933395.1 uncultured beta proteobacterium
CGCGCCGCCCGTTGCGGCGCGGCCGCCGGACGACGACTACACAGTCACCCTGTCGGCGGCAAGACGTGAAGCCCTGCGCCAGGAGCCGGCGGTGCGTTCGTGGGCTCCCCATGGCAATGTCGATGCGGCGACAAGGAAGCCTCCGCCGCTATCGGAGCAGGGGGGGGACGGTTCGCGGCAGCAACCACTGCCGCCACGCAATTCGCCGGACAGCGCGCTGCGTCCGCCGGCCACCATTCTTTCGCCACCACCCATGGGTACTTCCCCGCGCGTGATGGGCGCCGAGTTTCAATCTTCCCCGGCGAGCAATGTTTCACCGCAGACGGAGCAGTTGGTTGACGAGATGCGGCTAATCAAAGCATTGCTCGAGCGCCAACTGGCGGGTTTCGCCTGGGGAGAGATGGCGCGGGAAGCGCCGACGCGTGCGCTGCTCCTGGGCGAGATGCTCGAGGCGGGGTTTTCAGGCAGCCTCACGCGCCGCCTGGTGCAGGAGATGGCCGCAGATCTGAGCCCGAACGATGGCCGAAAATGGCTCACGGCCGCCGTCAATCGTCGCCTGCGTACCTTGTCGTCCGAGGCCGACTTCATCGATCGCGGCGGGGTCTATGCGCTGGTCGGGCCGACCGGCGTGGGCAAGACCACCACCACTGCCAAACTGGCCGCCCGCTGCGTGGTGCGCTATGGCGCAGAGCGTCTGGCGCTGCTGACGACCGACGGTTATCGCATCGGCGCTCACGAACAGTTGCGCATTTATGGTCGCATCCTTGGCGTTCCCGTATTTGTGGTGCGCGATGGAGAGGATTTGCGGCGCACGCTGGCCGACCTGAGCGACAAGCACCTGGTGCTGATCGATACCGTGGGCATGAGCCAGCGCGATCGCATGGTGGCAGAGCAAACGGCGATGTTGACCCGCTCCGGCGAGGTCAATCGTCTGTTGCTGCTCAATGCCGGCAGCCGTGGCGATACGCTCGACGACGTGGTGCGTGCGTATGGTGGCGAGGATCTGGCCGGCTGCATCCTGACCAAGGCGGATGAAGCCAGGGCGCTGGCCCCTGCGCTCGATTGCATTGTGCGTCACGGCCTGACGCTGAGCTATGTCGCCAATGGCCAGCGCGTGCCGGAAGATCTCCATGTGCCGAACCGTAAATATCTGCTCCACCGGGCCTTCAAAGTCGGTGCTGAGGCGACGGTGCACACCTTGCGCAAGGAAGAAATCGCGCTGACCTACTCGAAGAATCAGTCCGTGACACCGGGGGTGGCCGTTGCTTGATTCGACCGGCGTTACCGCGACAGACCAGGCCGCCGGGCTGCGGCGCCTGTTCAGAGCGCGGACGGCGCGGGCGATTGCGTTTGTCTCCGGGCGAGAGGCGTGCGGCCGCACCACGCTGCTGGTACGCACGGCCGCTGCGCTCGCCAAAACCGGGCAGGGTGTGGTGATCATTGACGAGAATTCCGGTGCGAACAACGTTCACTCCCTGCTGGGCGTGAAGGCGCGACACGATTTGCTGGATCTGGTGCAGCGTGACTACCCGCTCGAACGCCTGGTGCAACCCGTTGCGCCCCTGCTCAGCGTGATGTCCGCCGTGCGTCTGGCGGCTGATTCGCGCCGGGTCGATAGCTCCGCTGCGGCGCGGCTCGACGTCGCCCTCAGGCAGTTGCAGGAAGGCAGTTCGTTCGTACTGATTGACTGTGCCGCCCCCAGCGGCAAGAGTCATTCGCCGCTGGCTTTGGCCGCGCCGCACATCGCCGTGGTGGTCGCGGCGCAGAGTTCGGCAATCACCCACGCCTACGCTTTGATCAAGCGCCTGGCACGGGAACGCGGGCGCGACGGATTCAATGTCGCGATTACCAGGGCGCAAACAGGGCCGGCGGCGCTGGCAATTTTTCACAACATGCGCCAGACTGCCCGCGATCACCTGGACGTGCGTCTGGACTATCTGGGCAGTGCTCGCGTACCGACGGCAGACCATCTCGCTGGCGCCTTGGAAAGCCGTCTTTCGCTGACATCCGAGGGCGCCGACTGGTTCGGGTTTCTGCCCTGTGCGGCAGGTGCCGTTTCCTTGACGGCACGCTAGCCGCCTCGAAAATCGCTTTTGCACAGGCCTTAGGCCCCGGGCATTCCTCAAGCCGGCGTGCCTTGGTGCCTTGGTGCCCCCTGTCACTGTTGACGGGTCATAGCCTGATTCGATCCCGCTGAAAACTGTTCGCCGGAATCGGCGTGAGTTCCCGCGATCCTCAAGCGAAGGATTCAAGCCGCCCGCAGCGACAGAAAGCGGGTGCGGTGCCGAACTACGTAGATTCCGCAGATGGCCGCGTAATTCACGGATAAACAAAACGCTGCGCCTTTGACAGTATCTCTCCATCGGATGCGACATCCGGCTGACGTGTCGGGCAACTGGGGCGTGACGGTTTGCCGCATTCATTACAGGGACAGACACGATGAGTACAACCATGCTGGAAGGGACCTCGGCGACGAAGCTGCCGCGCCGTCCGGAACCTGGCAGCAGGAACCGCCTGCGGATGCGCGTGACCGCAGGCATGGGTCTCAATGCCTGAGCCGCATGCGAAATTGTCAGTCATAGGCAGCGGGAACGACACGACCGATGTACACCGCCCAAGGCGTGCTTGCCAAGGATCAGCAGGTTGCCCACTATGCACCGCTTGTCAAGCGTATCGCGTTTCTGCTGATGGCCAAGCTGCCTGCCAGCGTTGACGTTGATGATCTGATCCAGAACGGAATGATCGGCCTGCTCGACGCCCTTGGTCGCTACGAAGAAGGTCTCGGCGCCCAGTTCGAAACCTACGCGGTACAGCGGATACGTGGTGCCATGCTCGATGGCCTGCGGGAAAACGACTGGTTGCCGCGCAGCGTGCGCCGCGATATGCGTCTGGTCGAGGCCGCGATCCGCAAACTGGAGCATGAACACGGCCGCCCGCCTTCCGAGGGTGAATTGGCGGTCGCACTGGACATGTCCCTGGCGGATTACCAGAAGATGCTGCTCGAGGCGCGCGGCCATCAGCTGGTCTATATCGAGGACATGACCGATGGCAGCGGCGACGACTATCTCGAGCGTCATGCCCCGGCGACCAGCCTCGACCCGCTGGCGCTGCTGGAGGAGGCGGATATGCACGCAGCGCTGACAACGGCAATCGGGGCGCTGCCGGAGCGGGAAAAGCTGATGATGGCGCTGTATTACGAACAGGACTTGAATCTGCGCGAAATCGGCGAAGTGCTGGAAGTGAGCGAGTCGCGAGTCTGTCAAATGCATAGCCAGGCGGTTGCCCGTTTGCGTGTCAGCGTGACTGGCGAAGGCAAGGTGCTGGGTGCAGTGCGGCGCAAGCGCACGGCGGCCGGCGTCGGCCACGGATGAAGATGGACAAGATCAGTTTCGCGGGTTTGCTGATCGGACTGGCCGCCATCGTCGGCGGTCAGCTGCTGGAAGGGGGGCACCTTGATTCGCTGCTGCAGCCGACCGCGTTTCTGATTGTTGTCGGCGGTACGCTGGGGGCGGTGATGTTGCAAAGTCCGCTGCGGGTTTTCAGGGACGGCATGAAAATGGCGAGGTGGGTGTTTTTTCCGCCGGTCATCGAGTCGCAGAAAGTCATTGCCGACATTACCCGCTGGAGCCAGATTGCGCGCAAGGAGGGGTTGCTGTCGCTGGAAGCCCAGATCCCTATCCAGCGCGACCCGTTTGTCGCCAAGGGCTTGCAGTTGCTGGTCGATGGTGCCGACCCCGAGAGCATTCGCCAGGTGCTGGAAGTGGAGCTCAGTGCATGGGAGTCCAATCTCAAGGCCGCCGCGAAAGTCTGGGAGTCGGCAGGCGGGTATTCGCCGACGGTCGGCATTCTGGCCGCCGTGATGGGACTGATTCACGTCATGGAAAATCTGTCCGACCCGTCCAAACTGGGCAGCGGTATCGCCGTAGCTTTCGTTGCCACCATTTATGGTGTCGGTGCGGCGAACCTGATTTTTTTGCCGATCGCCAAAAAATTGCTGGCGAACATTATCCGTGTCGTTACTCAGCGCGAGATGCTGGTGGATGGGCTGGTCGGCATTGCCAACGGCGATAATCCGCACATCATCGAAGTCCGTTTGAAGGGCTATTTCGTCGATGGCGCACTATAGCCGCCGCCGCCGTCGGCGCGAGGCGGACGATCCGGAAAACCACGATCGCTGGCTGGTGTCCTATGCTGATTTCATCACGCTGCTGTTCGCGTTTTTCGTCGTGATGTACGCCATCTCATCGGTTAGCGAGGGCAAGTATCGCGTCATGTCCGATTCCATCGTCTCTGCATTTCGCAGCGTGCCGGGTTCGACCTCCGGGGCGATGGTGACGGTAAGTCCGGGCGATCCCGCGCCGATTGCGATTCCGCTGCGCCGCAATCCGGCCAGGATCAGGACCGAGGAAAGCCAGCCGTTGAAGAAGGAGCATTTGCGCAGCCTGGCAAAGGACATCAATCAGGCATTGGCGCCGTTGATGGCGGAGGGCAAGGTCAGGGTTACCGAGGGAGCTCTGGGCATTACCGTGGATATCAATGCGAGCGTCCTGTTTGCGCCGGGCGAGGCGCGGCTCGATCTGGGCGCGGTGCGGGCGCTGGGCACCGTGGGGCGGGTTCTGGCGGCAACCGATTTCCCGATTGTGGTCGAGGGGCATACCGACAACATTCGCATCAGCACGCCGCAGTTCCCGTCAAACTGGGAACTGTCTGCCGCGCGGGCGGCCAGCGTGGTGCGGCTGTTTATCGATACCGAAGTGGATCCGCGGCGCCTGACGGCGACGGGCTATGCGGATCAGCGACCGGTTGCGGACAATGCCACGTCAGAAGGGCGGCA
>CAIZKA010000324.1 GCA_903933395.1 uncultured beta proteobacterium
ACGCATCGCCGGCGTCGCACCGGTCAGCACCGTCGGCTCGAAGAAGGTGCCGCCGCGCGCATGGCGCTTGCCGCCGCAAAGTACTTTCGCACCCTGTGCCACGGCGTCTGCCAACAACTCCTCGACCTTGGCCAGACCCGCACCGTCGATCAGCGGACCTTGCGTCACGCCCTCCTCGGTTCCGGCGCCGACCTTGAGCCCCGCTACGGCGGCCGCAAGTTTTTGTGCGAAGGCATCGCGCACGCCATCCTGCACCAGGAAGCGATTGGAGCACACGCAGGTCTGACCCGTGTTGCGGTACTTGGAGAGCATTGCCCCGGCAACCGCCGCGTCGAGGTCGGCGTCGTCGAAAACGATGAAAGGTGCATTGCCGCCGAGCTCCAGCGACATTTTCTTGATCGTCGGCGCGCACTGGGCCATCAGCAGGCGCCCGACCTCGGTAGAGCCGGTGAAGGACAGCTTCAGCACTTTCGGATTCGAGGTCAACTCGCCGCCGATGGCCACCGGCTCGCCGGTCACGATGTTGAGTACGCCGGGCGGAATCCCCGCCTGCTGTCCCAGCCAGGCCAGCGCCAGGGCGGAGAGCGGCGTCTGCTCGGCCGGCTTGACCACCATGGTGCAGCCGGCCGCCAGCGCCGGGGCAACCTTGCGCGTAATCATCGCCGCCGGAAAGTTCCACGGCGTGATCGCCGCGCAAACGCCAACCGGCTGCTTCAGCACGATGAGCCGGCGGTCGGTCAGCGGCGACGGAATCACCTCGCCATAGACCCGCCGCGCCTCCTCGGCGAACCATTCGATGAAGGACGCCGCGTAGGCGATCTCGCCGCGCGCCTCGGCCAGCGGCTTGCCCTGTTCGGCCGTCATCAGTTGTGCCAGGTCCTCCTGGTTATCCATCATCAGCTGGAACCAGCGCTTCAGGATCCGCGCCCGCTCGTCGGCCGTCTTCGCCCGCCACGGATGGAAAGCCGCCTGCGCCGCATCGATGGCCCGTCGCGTTTCGGCGGCGCCGAAGTTGGGCACCGTCCCGACCAGATCGCCGTTGGCGGGATTGCGGACTTCGAGCTTGGCGCCGGTCGCGGCCAGCCATTCCCCATTGATCAGGCAGGCATTGCGCAGGAGTTCGGGGTTCTTCATGGGGTGCTCTCAATGTTTCGGGACAGGGGCGGATTCTGCCCCATTGCGGAGCGGCGCGGTAGCGACCTCGCAAGTTCTGCCTGCCCGGGGATGGGCAGAAGTCGGCGCTGGCGGCACGGTGGCTCATGCGGCGGATTGCCATTCAGGCCAGGCGTGTATATTGATCCTTTGTTCCTGTGCCTCCCGATGACCCGCATTCGATTTTTTGCCGCCTGCGCCCTGCTTGCGGTTTGGAGTTCCGCCATGGCCATCGACGAACCCGCCTACAAGCTAATCCGCAGCTACGACGGCTTCGAGGTGCGGCGGTATGAAGCTTACATCGTCGCAGAAACACTGGTGAGCGGAGCCGCGGATGACGCCGGCAATCAGGGCTTCAAGGTCCTCGCCGGATATATTTTCGGCGCCAACAAGGGGGCGCGAAAAATCGAGATGACCGCTCCCGTCGCCCAGACGCCGACAAAGATCGCGATGACGGCGCCGGTGCTGCAAAGCGCCAGCGGCGGCGCTTACACCGTCCAGTTTTCCATGCCCCGCGAATGGACCCTGGAAACCCTGCCGGAACCCACGGATTCGAAGGTCGCGCTGCGCGCCATGCCGGCCCGGACGCTGGCCGTCATTGCCTATTCCGGGACCTGGTCGCAGAGCCGTTACGAAGAGCACCTGAAAAAGTTGCAGGATGCCCTTGCCCAGGCCGGTCTGTCCTGGCAGGGCGAACCCTTCTGGGCGCGCTACGACCCGCCGTGGACCCTCTGGTTCCTGCGCCGCAACGAGATCTGGCTGGAACTGAAATAGCCGCTGCGGATCCACTGAACAAGTCCGTCACACCGGCGAAAGCCGGTGTCCAGGTGCCTTAAAGCACTGGATTCCGGCTTTCGCCGGAATAGCCTGCCCCGGACTTGATCCGGGGACGAATTTGACTTGCTCAGCACTTCGCTGACGGTTTTGGGCCGGCCGCTGTACCTGTTTCGGCATTTGCAACCTGAAACGATGCGGCCAGCTTCACCGCCGCTCCGCGCAGCAGCGCCGTATCGCCGCCTACGGCAATGAAACTGGCGCCGCAGTCGCGGTAGTGCGCAGCCAGCACCGGATCGGTGACGAAGACGCCGGCCGCCTTGCCCGAGGCGGCGATGCGCCGCAGCGCATCCTCGATGGCGGCCTTGACTTCCGGATGCCCGGCCTCGCCCAGATGCCCGAGCGAGGCCGCGAGATCGGCCGGGCCGATGAAGACGGCGTCGACACCTTCGACCGCCACGATGGCGTCAAGATTTTCCAGCCCCAGCCGCGTTTCGACCTGCACCACGAGGCAGACCTCGGCGTTGGCATGCTTCACGTAATCCTTGACGCCGTTCCAGTGCGCCGCGCGTGCCAGCGAGGCGGCGACGCCGCGTATGCCCTCGGGCGGGTAACGCACAGCACGCACCAGTGCCTGCGCCTGTTCTGCGTTGTCGACCAGCGGCAGCAGCAATGTCTGTGCGCCGATGTCGAGATACTGCTTGATCAGCGCCGGGTCGTGATTCATCGGCCGCACCAGCAACTGCACCGGGTAAGGCGCGGCGGCCTGCAACTGGGGCAGCACGCTGGCCGGGTTGTTGGGCGTATGCTCGGCGTCGATCACCAGCCAGTCGAAGCCGGCCCCGGCAAGGATCTCCATGCTGTAGCCGCTGGCCAGGCAGGCAAAGAGGCCTACCTGCCACTGCCCCTGCCGCAGCCTTTGCTTGAAATGGTTCTTCGGCATGTCCATGGCGGCTTCACTCCGGATCAAGGCCGGGGTCCGAATACAGACGGGACCAGCCTGCTTGATCGCAAAATTGGTGAAAATTTGTATCCGCGATCATTCTATGGGGAACGCTGTCTTACAATTCGCCTCTAATTGCCTTTCGACGGAGATTTTCATGAAAAGACTTGCTGCCCTGCTGTTTGCCACCCTGGTTTCCTCGTTCGTCCTCTCCGGCCCCGCGCTTGCCGCCGAGCCACAGGAAGGTCGGGAATACAAACTGATCAGCCCGTCGCTGGCAAGCCCCAAGGACAAGATCGAGGTGATCGAGTTCTTCTCCTACGGCTGCAACCATTGCAACGACTTCCATCCCCTGATCACCCCGTGGGCGGCCAAACTGCCGAAAGATGTCAGCTTCCGCCGCGTCCCGGTCAGTTTCAACCGGCCCGAGTGGGGTCGCCTGTCCCGCATCTACTACGCGCTTGAAGCCACGGGCGACCTGGCCAAGCTCGATGCCGCGGTCTTCATCGCCATCCACGAACAGCGCGTCCAGTTCAAGAGCGACGAAGCCGTGGTGGCCTGGGCGACAAGCAAGGGCGTCGATGGCAAGAAGTTCGCCGATGCGATGGGTGCGTTTTCAATGGCCGCCAAAATTCAGCGCGCCGACCAGGACGCATCGGTGGCCCGCATCAGCGGTGTACCTTCCATCGTCGTCGACGGCCGCTACCTGATCAACAACGAAGCTGTCGGCGGCTACGATGAATTGCTGAAACTTACCGACGCTGTCATTGCCAAGGCGCGCCAGGAGCGCAAGGGCAAGTAAGCCATGCAGTGGCTGCGCCTGTTGTTTACGCCGCGCGGCCTGTTTGCCGCCACCGGTCTGGCAGCCGTGAGCCTCGTCGGCGGCGGCCTGATTCTGGCCCACACCCTGAATCTCGCCGCCTGTCCGCTGTGCATCCTGCAGCGCATGCTGTATCTGCTGCTC
>CAIZKA010000325.1 GCA_903933395.1 uncultured beta proteobacterium
CGAACCTTCGATGGCGCGCCCCTGCACCCGGTCTCTGGCGTAGGCCACGGCGTGCTGGTAGGCGCGTTCGCTGATCGCGAGTCCTTCCAGCCCCACCGCGAAGCGCGCCGCGTTCATCATGACGAACATGTACTTGAGGCCTTCGTTCTCCTTGCCCACCATCGTGCCGATGGCGCCACCGCTGTCGCCAAGCGCAATGACGCAGGTCGGGCTGGCGTGGATGCCGAGTTTGTGCTCGACCGAGACGCAGAAAGCGTCATTGCGCGCACCGAGCGAACCGTCCGGATTGACCAGGAATTTCGGCACGACGAACAGCGAAATGCCCTTGACGCCCTCGGGCGCGTCGGGCGTGCGGGCCAGCACCAGGTGGATGGTGTTCTCCGCCATGTCGTGGTCGCCGTAGGTGATGAAGATCTTGTTGCCGAAGATGCGGTAGGTGCCGTCGGCCTGCGGCACGGCGCGCGAGCGGATCGCGGCGAGGTCGGAACCGGCCTGCGGCTCGGTGATGTTCATGGTGCCGGTCCACTTGCCCGAGATCATGTTGGGCAGGTACATCGCCTGCTGCTGCTCGTTGCCGGCAATCTCCAGTGCTTCGACGGCGCCCAGTGTCAGCAGCGGACACAGCGAGAAGGCCATGTTCGACGACTTCCACATTTCCTGCACCGCCGCCGAGACTAGCTTCGGCAGGCCCTGCCCGCCATGTTCCGGATTGCCCGAGAGCGCATTCCAGCCGTTGTCGACGAACTGCGCGTAGGCCTCCTTGAAGCCCTTGGGCATGGTCACCGCCTTGTCGGCCCAGCGCACGCCTTCGCGGTCACCGGTCCAGTTGAGCGGCGCCAGGACGCCTTCAGTGAACTTCGCCGATTCGGCGAGGATCGCCTCGACCACGTCGGCGGTGGCTTCCTCGCAGCCCGGCAAGGCGACAACCTTGTCGAGGCCGGCCAGTTCGGTCAGCACGAATTGCATATCCTTCAGCGGGGCGGCATAGGTGCTCATCGCATCACTCCAGTTCTATTTGTTCAAAAGATAGCGCCGGTCGTCGAAGCTGCCGACCCAGTGCGGGGCATAGACCACCATCAGGGTGATCAGGGCGCCGTTGAGCCAGGCTTCGGCAAAACCGAGCAGGAAATAGTAAGGCAGGTAGTCGTCGAGCAAAGTCGGCGCCGGATACACGGCGGCGAGCCACAGCAGCCCGCTGGCAAGCAGCCCGGTGGCGATGACTGTGAGCGCCGCGCCGAAAAATGCCGTGACGAAGACATAGACGAAAAAGTTTTCGGGAAGCAGCCGCTCGACCCAGCGCCGGATGCCGTCGGCCAGCAGCACCGGAAACACCGCCAGCACCAGTGCATTGAGCCCGTAGGCCAGCCAGGCCTTGTGTCCCAGCAATTCGCCGTTCAGCGTGACGCCGACCAGCACCAGAGACAAACCGATGATCGCCAGTTGCCGGCCGAACATCAGCGTAAACATCGTCGCCCCGAGCAGGTGCAGGTTCAGCCCGGGCTTGACGCCGGCCTTCATGCTCCAGACCAGCACCAGCATGACAATGGTGCCGAGCCAGACATTGAACTGCGCGGAATCGGCCAGGCGCCGCCAGGGCGCGGTGCGCAAACACCACAGCCAGATCGCGAACAACGGCAGGAATGCCCCGAGCGCCCAGGCTTGCGGAAACAGGGCGTCGGGGAAGTTCACGGGCAACCCGGCTTAGAGTGCCGCCGTCAGTTCCGGCACGGCGACGAACAAATCGGCGACCAGGCCGTAGTCGGCCACCTGGAAGATCGGCGCATCCGGATCCTTGTTGATCGCCACGATCACCTTGGAATCCTTCATGCCGGCCAGATGCTGGATCGCGCCCGAAATGCCGATGGCGAAGTACAACTGCGGCGCCACGATCTTTCCGGTCTGGCCGACCTGGTAGTCATTCGGTACAAAGCCGGCATCGACCGCGGCGCGCGATGCGCCCATGGCGGCACCCAGTTTGTCGGCCAGAGGTTCGAGCAGCTTGTGGTAATTCTCGCCGCTGCCGAGGCCACGGCCGCCCGAAACGATGATCTTGGCGGCTCCCAGTTCCGGCCGCGCCGACTTGGTCAGTTCGCGGCCGATCAGCTTTGACTGGCCGAGATCCGGACCCGCCGCCAGCGCCTCTATTGCCGCGCTGCCGCCTGAATTCGCCGCGGCATCGAAGCCGGTGGTGCGTACCGTGATGACCTTGGTCGCATCAGCCGACTTGACGGTAGCCAGGGCATTGCCGGCATAGATCGGACGGACGAAGGTATCGGCATCGACCACGGAGATGATTTCGGAAACCTGCGCCACGTCGAGCAGCGCTGCCACGCGCGGCAGGGTGTTCTTGCCGTTGCTGGTGGCCGCGGCGATGATGTGGCTGTAGCCGGACGCCGGGTTGGCAACTACGGCGACGATCAGCGCGGCGAGGTTCTCCGCGGTCTGGTCGCCGTAATGGGCGGCATCGGCGACGCGCACCTTGGCCACGCCGGCGACTTTCGACGCCTGTTCCGCGACCGCGCCGCAGCCGGCACCGGCGACGAGGATGTGAATCTCGCCACCGATTTTTGCTGCCGCAGTGACGGCATTGAGGGTCGCGGTCTTGAGGACGGCGTTGTCGTGTTCTGCGATGACGAGGAGGCTCATGCGATCACCTTGGCTTCGTTCTTGAGTTTGTCGACCAGTTGCGCGATGTCCGCAACCTTGATGCCGGCGCTGCGCTTGGGCGGCTCGGTGACGGTGACGGTGGCCAGGCGCGGCGCCACATCGACGCCGAGGTCGGCCGGCTTGACGACTTCCATCGGCTTCTTCTTCGCCTTCATGATGTTGGGCAGCGTGGCGTAGCGCGGTTCGTTGAGGCGCAGGTCGGTGGTGACGATGGCGGGCAGGCTGATTTCAATGGTTTCCAGGCCGCCATCGACTTCCCGGGTCACCGTCGCCTTGCCCTCGCCGATCACGACCTTGGAGGCGAAGGTGGCCTGCGACCAACCCAGGAGTGCTGCCAGCATCTGGCCGGTCTGGTTGGCATCGTCGTCGATGGCCTGCTTGCCGAGGATGATGAGTTGCGGCGTTTCCTTCTTCGCCACGGCGGCCAGCAGTTTGGCCACGGCCAGCGGCTGCAGTTCGACATCGGTTTCGACGAGTATCGAGCGGTCGGCGCCGATGGCCATCGCGGTGCGCAGGGTTTCCTGGCAGGCGGTGACGCCGCAGGAGACGGCAACCACTTCCGTCGCCTTGCCGGCTTCCTTGAGGCGCATGGCCTCTTCGACGGCGATTTCGTCGAAGGGATTCATCGACATTTTCACATTCGCCAGATCGACACCAGTGCCGTCTGCCTTGACGCGAACCTTGACGTTGTAGTCAATCACGCGCTTGACCGGGACGAGGATTTTCAAGCGGATCTCCTTGAAGTGGGCTGAGCCGGGAAAAGTTCATTCTAACGGCTATTCATACCTGCGTTTCCATACGCATCGGTATGGAATGTGAGATACTACTTCAGCCCCGGCAAAAATGTCAATACCCTACCGTATGGAAAAGAAGCCCGCAAAACCCGCCCGCGTCATGCTGGACCGCGACGCCTGGATCAAGGCGGCGGTCACCATCCTTGCCGAACACGGCGCCGATGGCTTGCGCGTGGAAGTCCTCGCCAAGCGCCTGGGCGTGACCAAGGGCAGCTTCTACTGGCACTTCAAGGACAGGCGCGACCTGCAGGATGCCGTGCTTGACCTGTGGAAGGAAGGCCGCATCCGCGACATCCGCAAGCAGACCCAGGCCCAGCCCGGCGGCGAGGCCGCCGCCCTGCTCCACACCATCGAGGTCTATGCCTCGGCGCGCAACCGCAAGGGCATCGCCATCGAAGCCGCCGTGCGCGACTGGGCGCGCCGCGACCCGCAGGCGGCTGCCGTCGTCGAGGAGGTCGACGCCGAACGCCTGGCCTGCGCCTGCCGCCTGTTCCTCGCCCGCGGCATCACGGAAGAGGAAGCGCAGGCGCGCAGCCTGATGCTCTATGCCTACGTCTTCGGCGTCAGCCTGATGCGTCCCGGCGCCTTCACCAGCGACATCGAATCGTTGAAAGCCTGGATCGCCGAACGGATTGCCCGCTGAGCGGGGCGGAACGCGTCGCTCAGGAGTCGGCGGTGGCGGGACGGTGGCTTCTCGGCCTTTGCAGCCGTCAATGATCGCTTGCTCCATGCCTGAGTTTGCCCAACTCAGGACATTGCGGGAGCGGAAATAAGGGGATGCGGATGGCCGATAACTGATCGTATTGCTGACCTCCCGTCCTGGAATTCATTGACCTGCACACCGAAAAAAAACTGTCTTATGGATTGGTGTGGCCGCCAGCAATAAGGCGCGTAAGCTTGCCGAAGCGGATGCGACATCTCCCGACCCGGACATTCAACAGGAACGACTCCACCCCCACGATGAACATTGAAACTATTGCCGGACATTTGGCCCGGGTGGGGTATGTCGTTCTCGACCAGCCGCTGCTGCCGAGCCAGTCGGCGCAGTTGTCTTCCCGCTGCCATGACGATGAACGGCCACGGTTTCAGCCTGCCCGGATAGGCCGGGGAGCGGAGCGGCAGCAACTCGATGCGGTCCGCGGCGACGTGATCAGTTGGCTGGACGACGGCGACGGCATCGATCACGCCTACCTGGCCTGGATGGAAAAGCTGCGCAGCGGGCTGAACCAGGCGCTCTATCTCGGCCTGTTCGATTTCGAGTGCCACTACGCTATCTACTGTGCGGGCGCCGGCTATGCCCGCCATTCGGACGTATTGACCGGACGCCGCAATCGTATCCTGTCGACGGTGTTCTATCTCAACGAAGACTGGCAGTTCAGTGATGGTGGCGAACTGGTGCTGTTCGCGCCCGAGGGCGATGGCATCATCGATACGGTGACCCCAACTTTCGGCAAGATGATCATCTTTCTCAGTGAATTGTTCCCGCACGCCGTGCTCACGGCGTGCAAGCAGCGACGCAGTATCGCGGGCTGGTTCCGGATCCGGGATATCGACTGATCAGGCGGAGCTGAACTCCATCCGGCAGGCGTTGTTTTCCGGTTCCGTGCGCCCCGCAGGCGAATCTCCCTGCCGGCCAGAATCTGCCGCTCGGATTTTTCCTCCAATGCAGCCATTCGGAGCCCCAATTGCTCCGCAGCGGTCATTGATCAGGGGATGCGCGGTTTCCGGGGTCGGCGCTCGGCTGTGCATCTTGGATTCAACCGTTACGCCGCGCTATGATGTCTTTCGACTGGCAAAGGAGAACATCGTGATCCGCAAGCTTGCACTGGGACTGTTGACCCTGCTGGCCTTGACCGTCGGCGCGCGGGCCGAGGTTCCCGCGGTCGGTGCTGCCGCACCCGGGTTTTCTCTGCCCGACCAGAGCGGCGCAGTGCGGCGCCTGGCCGAATGGCGCGACCGCTGGGTGGTACTCTATTTCTATCCGAAGGACGATACGCCGGGCTGCACCGCGGAGGCATGCACTTTTCGCGATGACCTCGCCAAGCTGACGGTGCTGGGCGCGCAGGTGGTGGGCATAAGCGTAGACGACACGGCTTCACACAAGGCCTTCGCCGAGAAATACAACTTGCCTTTTCCGCTGCTGTCAGATACCACCACGGAGGTAGCGCAGCAATATGGTGCGCTGTCGGATTGGCTCGTGATCAAGATGGCGAAGCGCTACACCTTTCTCATCGATCCGGCGGGCCGCATCGCCAAGGTCTATCTATCTGTCGACACCTCACGCCATTCTGCGGAGATCGTTGCCGATCTCAAAGCATTGCAGGGCAAGCCCGCAGGTCGTTAAAACGATGTGAACGTAATTTGATGCGACGACTGACGTTCGATCAGATCTGCGCGCGTCAAGTTGTGCCAGACCGGTTGTCGACTGTGGAATTGACATACCCAGTGGCCAGGCCAATCAGATTCCTGCCGTCCGACTTCTGCTCAGGGATTGTGACGGGCGAGATTCATGAGCATTTTGTTCATGCGCTCCAGTTCGACATGTTCTTCGTCGACGGCGTCCTGAAGGGAAACAACTCCAATAACCTCGCCACGTTCGACCACCGGCGTATGGCGGAAACCACCATTTGTCATTAGGGCCATCGCATGACAAGACAGTAGTTCCGGCTCCAAGCTCATCGGATCGGGTGTCATTATTTCGCTAACCTTGACGCTTGCCGGATCGAGCCTAGGAATGATTACGCGGTTGAGGATATCGCGTTCGGTGAGAATGCCGAGCAGGGTCTCGCCTTTGACGACCAAGGCCGCACCAACGTTCTTGCTTGCCATTAACTTTGCCGCATACCAAACACTTCGTGAGGAGGTCACGGTGGCTGGTTTGCGGTCGCCGATCATTTCTCTTAGTGTTCGCATTGATCTGGCGTTGCCCAGAGAAGTGGCCGCCGACGTGCTTGAACAGATGAGACCATATCCTCCCCCCGGAGAACGCTCTTGAACTAGAGGCGAACCAGATGCTACCAATTTCCGCGATCCTGGTCAGATCTATTTGTTCCGGATACCATCCGGATCGAATTCCCGCCATTGAAACGGCAGGTTCACCCTGACACCGTCACCCCAACCTCATGCTCGCGGCATTACCAGTAACGGGACACGCTAATACCACCGCATCACCAGCGCCGACGTTGGCGTCCGGCAAAGCGCCCGTTGTGAGCGACGAGTTGCAGCGTTCGACCCCTCTCACCAAAGCGACGCGTGTAGCGGCGGCACAGATAGAAACGGCTGGCGCACCTGAACAAGGCGCGGCAGCCGCTTGCCGCCGGCCGATTACATGCGCTCGAAGATTCCCGCCGCACCCATGCCGGTGCCGACGCACATGGTCACCATGCCATATTTGAGGTTGCGCCGGCGCAGGGCGTGCACCGTGGTCGCGGCGCGGATCGCGCCGGTGGCACCGAGCGGATGGCCGAGGGCAATGGCGCCGCCCAGCGGATTGACCTTGGCCGGGTCGAGGCCCAGATCGCCGATCACCGCCAGGGCCTGCGCGGCGAAGGCCTCGTTGAGTTCGATCCAGTCGAGCTGGTCCTGGGTAATGCCGGCGGCCTTGCAGGCCACCGGGATGGCCTCCTTGGGGCCGATGCCCATGATCTCGGGCGGCACGCCGCGCACGGCGAAGGACACGAAGCGCGCCAGCGGCGTCAGGTTGAACTGCTTGAGTATTTTCTCGCTGACGAGGATCAGGGCGCCTGCGCCATCCGAGGTCTGCGAACTGTTGCCGGCCGTCACCGAGCCCTTGGCGGCGAACACGGGTTTCAACTTGGCCAGCGCCGCCAGAGTCGACTCGGCGCGTGCGCCTTCGTCGCGGTTGACGCTGCGCTTCTTCAGTTCGATTTCGCCCGTGGCCAGATTCGGCACGCGCTCGACGATCTCGACTGCGGTCGTCTCGTTGTCGAACTCGCCCGCCGCTTGCCCGGCGATGGCCTTCTGGTGCGATGCGAGGGCGAACTCGTCCTGCATCTCGCGCGTGACCTTCCACTGATTGGCGACCTTCTCGGCGGTGAGGCCCATGCCGTAGGCCATGCCGACATTTTCGTCGGCGAAGACGTTCATGTTGATCGAGGGATGGAAACCGCCCATCGGCACCATGGACATCGACTCGGCGCCGCCGGCGATCATGACATCAGCCTGGCCGACGCGGATGCGGTCAGCCGCCATTGCGATGGCGGTGATGCCCGACGCGCAGAAGCGATTGACAGTGACGCCGCCCACGGTATTGGGCAGGCCGGCCAGCAATACGGCATTGCGTGCCATGTTGAGACCGGACTCGCCTTCGGGAAAGGAGCAGCCGACGATGGCGTCCTCGATCAGCTTCGGGTCGAGGCCCGGCACCTGGCTCATGGCGGAGCGGATCGCGGCGACCAGCAGGTCGTCGGGACGCACATTGCGGAACATGCCGCGCGGCGCCTTGCCGATCGGGGTGCGGGTGGCGGCAACGATGTAGGCGTCTTGAAGTTGTTTGCTCATGTCAGAACTCCTCGGTTCTCAATTTCGTAAAAGCCTTCGAATCGTCATTCCCGCGAACGCGGGAATCCAGAGGTGTGGCACTGGATTCCGGGGCAAGCCCGGAATGACGGGTCAGCGCAGGTTTCAATTCCGCACCGGCTTGCCGGTCTGCATCATGCCCATGATGCGTTCCTGGGTCTTGGGATGGTTCAGCAGTTCCATGAAGGCCTTGCGTTCCAGGTCGAGCAGCCACTGCTCGCTGACCAGGCTGCCCTGATCGACGTCGCCCCCGGACACCACCGTGGCGATCATCTGTCCCAGCTTGAAGTCGTGGGCGGAGATAAAGCCGCCGTCGCGCATGTTGACCAGTTGCATCATGATGGTGCCGATGGCGTAGCGGCCGGCGACGGGCACCAGCTTTTGCAGCGGCGGCCGGTAGCCGGCATCGAACATCGCGCGTGCTTCCACCTTGGCCACGTGCAGCAGCTCGTAGGGGTTGAAGACGATGACGTCGTCGGGTTTGAGATAGCCCATTTGCCGTGCCTCCAGCGCCGACTTTGAAACGGACGCCATGGCAGCGTTGGTGAAGTAGACCTTGAGGAACTGCAGCAGGTCGTTGCCTTTGGCGTCGGCCGCCGTGCGCAAAGCGGCTTCCTTCAAGCCGCCGCCGGCCGGGATCAGGCCGACGCCGACTTCTACGAGGCCGATGTAGGACTCGATCGAGGCCACGCGCCGCGCGGTATGCAGCATCATTTCGCAGCCGCCGCCGAGCGCCAGGCCCGCCACCGCGGCGACCACCGGTACGTTGGCGTACTTCATGGCCTGGAACGCCTGCTGCAGTTTGGCAACTTCAGGCTCGATGGCCGCAACGCCACCCGACATGAACAGCGGCAGCATGGCCTGCAGATCGGCACCGGCAGAGAAGGCGCCGCCTTCGGCCGCATCGGCGCCCCAGATCACCAGGCCCTTGTAGTTGGCTTGGGCTTCAGCGATGGCCTTGCTCAATCCGGCGATGACACCGCCACCGATCACGTGCAGCTTGGTCTTGAGCGAGAGGATCAGCACCTCGTCACCCTGGTGCCAGATGCGCACCGATTCATCCTCGAATACCGTAGTGCCGGCCGTCATGCCGTCGGCCGCGCCCTCGCCTTCGACCTTCGCACGGAAAGGCTGGCGGCCATACACAGCAAGCGTGGAACGCGGCACATTGGCCTTGCGCGCCGGCGACCATGCGCCATTGGCGGCGTGAACTCCCGTGCGTCCGTCGAACACCCAGGCCGGCAGCGGCGCGGAACACAGCGCCTTGCCGGCCTCGATGTCCTCCTTGACCCAGCCGGCAACCTGCTGCCAGCCCGCGGCCTGCCAGGTCTCGAAGGGGCCCAGCTTCTGGCCGAAGCCCCAGCGCATGGCGAAGTCGATGTCGCGCGCGTTGTCGGCGATGGCTTCCAGGTGCACGGCGATGTAGTGGAAGGCATCGCGAAAAATCGCCCAGAGGAATTGCGCCTGCGGGTTGGTCGAGTCACGCAGTGCCTTCATGCGCCTGGCCGGATCCTTTTCCTTGAGGATGCGGCCGACCAGTTCGTCGGCCTTGCCGCCGCCCGCCACATACTGGCTGGTGGCGAAATCGAGGCGCTGCACGTCGCGGCCGACCTTCTTGTAGAAACCGGCGCCGGTCTTCTGCCCCAGCGCGCCGGCCGTGACCAGCGTGGTCAGAACTTCCGGCGTCTTGTAGATGGCGGCGAAGGGGTCGTCGGGCAGCGTGTCCTGCATGGTCTTGATCACGTGGCCCATGGTGTCGAGGCCCACCACGTCCGCGGTGCGGAAGGTGCCCGACTTGGCACGACCGAGTTTAGATCCGGTCAGGTCATCGACCACGTCGCAACTCAGCCCGAACTTTTCGGCCTCGTGCATGGTCGCCATCATGCTGAAGACGCCGACGCGGTTGGCGATGAAATTGGGCGTGTCCTTGGCCCGCACTACGCCCTTGCCGAGCGTAGTGACGAGGAAGCCTTCGAGCTGGTCGAGGATTTCCGGCCGCGTCGCGGCGGTCGGGATCAGTTCGACCAGATGCATGTAGCGCGGCGGGTTGAAGAAATGCACGCCGCAGAAGCGCGCCTTCAGCTCGTCAGAGAAACCTTCGGACAGCGCGGTGATCGACAGGCCGGATGTGTTCGAGGCGAAGATCGCGTTCGGTGCGATGAAGGGCGCGACCTTCTTGTACAGGTCGTGCTTCCAGTCCATGCGCTCGGCGATGGCCTCGATGATCAGGTCGCAACCCTTGAGCAATTCGAGGTTGTCGTCGTAGTTGGCGACCGCTATGCAGGCCGCGTCGTCCTTGTTGCCCAGCGGCGCCGGGCTGAGCTTCTTGAGGCCTTCGATGGCCTTGAGAACGATGCCGTTCTTCGGCCCCTCCTTCGCCGGCAGGTCGAACAGCACCACGGGGACTTTGGCATTGACGCAATGCGCAGCGATCTGCGCGCCCATGACACCGGCGCCGAGAACGGCGACTTTCCTGACGATGAAATTGCTCATGATGCTCCTTTATTGACAACGCGCTTGTTCATTCGTCACCCCGCCGAAAGCCGGGGTCCAGGCCCTTCGCTGCACTGGATTCCGGCGTTCGCCGGAATGACGGGACTGACTCTAAAACAGTTCGGCTTCAAGATCGAGCAGCGGCTTGGCGCCGGAGCGCGCCTGGCGGATCAGCATGGCAGTCTCGGGCAACAGACGGGCAAAGTAGAAACGTGCGGTCGCGAGTTTGGCCTTGTAGAACGTATCGCCGGAATCCTGCTTGGCCAGTGCGATCTTCGCCATGCGGGCAAAGAAGTAACTATAGACCAGGTGGCCGACCACGCGCAGGTAGGGCACTGCGGCGGCGCCGACCTCGTCCTGGTTCTGCATGGCCTTCATGCCGATTTCCATGGTCAGCTTGCTCACCTTGTCGCCCAGGTCTGCCAGCGGCGTGACGAATTCATTCATCGCCTCGTCGGTGCCGTTTTCCTCGACGAAAGCCTGCACCAGGGCGCCGAACTTCTTCAGCCTCGTGCCGTTGTCCATCAGCACCTTGCGCCCGAGCAGGTCGAGCGTCTGGATGGTGTTGGTGCCCTCGTAGATCATGTTGATGCGGGCATCGCGCACATACTGCTCGATGCCGGTACCGGTGATATAACCCGAACCGCCATGCACCTGCATCGCTTCCGAAGCCGCGATCCAGCCGTTGTCGGTCATGAAAGCCTTCACGATCGGCGTCAGCAGCGTCACCAGGTCGGCCGCATCCTTGCGCACCGCCTCGTCGGGATGATTGAGCTCCTGGTCGATCAGCAGCGCGACGAAGGACGAGAAGGCACGGCCGCCTTCGGCATAGGCCTTGGCGGTGAGAAGCATGCGCCGCACGTCAGGGTGGACGATGATCGGATCGGCCGGCTGCTCGGGCGCCTTGGGGCCGGAAAGGCTGCGCATCTGCAGCCGCTCTTTGGCATAGACCAGCGCGTTCTGGTAGGCCACCTCGGTCAAACCCAAACCCTGCATGCCGACACCGAGGCGCGCCGCGTTCATCATGACGAACATGGCATTGAGGCCCTTGTGCGGCTGGCCGATCAGCCAGCCGGTGGCTTCGTCGAGGTTCATCTGGCAAGTGGAGTTGCCGTGGATGCCCATCTTCTCTTCGAGCGCGCCGCAGGTGATCGCATTGCGCGCACCCAGGCTGCCGTCGGCATCGGGAATGAATTTCGGCACGATGAACAGCGAAATCCCCTTGGTGCCGGCGGGCGCATCTGGCAGGCGGGCCAGCACGAGATGGATGATGTTCTCCGCCATGTCGTGCTCGCCGGCGGAAATGAAGATCTTGCCGCCCGTGATCTTGCAGGACCCATCCGCTTGGGGCACGGCCTTCGAGCGCAGCAGGCCGAGGTCGGTACCGCAATGCGGCTCGGTCAGACACATGGTGCCGGTCCATTGACCCGACACCAGCTTCGGCAGGTAGAGCGCCTTCTGCTCGGGTGTGCCGTGCTCGTGCAGGCACTCATAGGCGCCGTGCGACAGCCCGGGATACATGTACCAGGCCTGGTTGGCCGAGTTGAGCATTTCCGACAGCGAGTTGTAGACCACGATCGGCAGGCCCTGCCCGCCGTACTCCGGATCGCAGGTCAGCGAAGGCCAACCGCCGTCGACAAACTGCCGGTAGGCCTCCTTGAAGCCGGTCGGCGTGCTCACCTCGTTGGTGACGGTATCGAGCCGGCAGCCTTCGCGGTCGCCGACCTGATTCAGAGGAAACAGCACCTTGGAGGTGAACTTGCCACCTTCCTCGAGGATCTGGTTGATGGTGTCGGCGTCGACTTCGGCATGGGCCGGCAGGGACTTGAGTTCACCGGTCACGTCGAGCAGTTCGTGCAGCACGAAATGCATGTCGCGCAATGGCGCGTTGTATTGACCCATCGGATCCTCCTGTGGTGTCGGGGCGACCGCGAAGAACGGCCGTTTCAAACGAACGTTTTAATA
>CAIZKA010000326.1 GCA_903933395.1 uncultured beta proteobacterium
CACCAGCGCCACCGAGCCGGTTTCGGCGACGAGGAAATTGCCGCCGGAGAGGCCCATCCCGGCCGAAAGAAAATGGCTGCGCAGCACTTCGCGCGCCTCGCGCGTCAGCGCCGGAATGTCGGTCTTGCGCGGCGTGCCATGCACCTTGTGGAAGAGGTCGGCAACATCGTCGAGGCTCTTGTGCACGGCCGGGGCAATGATGTGGCTGGGCGGCTCGTTGTTGTCGACCTGCAGGATGTATTCGCCCAGATCCGTCTCCACCGGCTGGATGCCGGCCGCCTCCAGGGCGTGGTTGAGCCCGGCCTCCTCCGACAACATCGACTTCGACTTGGTGACCTTGCTCACGCCGTGCTTCTTGGCGATATCGATCACCAGGCGGCAGACCTCGGCGCCGTCTTTGGCCCACAGCACCGTGGCGCCGGTATCCCTGGCCTTCTGCTCGAAGCGTTCCAGCCACAGGTCGAGATTGTCGATGACCTTGTTGCGGATCGCCGCGGCCGCATCGCGCGTGGCCTCGAAGTCGTCGAGGTCCTTGATCGCCTCGGCGCGCTTGGTGACGAACTTGCCCTTGGCATTCTTCAGGTTGCCCTGCAGGGCCACATTCGCCAAAGAGCCGGCGGCCCGGGCCTTGAACTGCATGGATTTTATTTCCACGGCTCAGACCCTCCCGGCCAGCACTTCGGCGACGTGCAGCACCTGCGTCGTCTCGTCGCCCATGCGCCGCAGCTTGCCTTCGATGTTCAGAAGGCAGCCCAGGTCGCCGCCGACCACGGCCTTGGCGCCGCTGGCCAGCACGTTGTTGCACTTGCGCTCGGCAATCGCCGCCGAGACCTCGCCGAACTTGACCGAAAAGGTGCCGCCGAAACCGCAGCATTCCTCGCAGCCGTCCATTTCCTTGAGGCTCACGCCCTTCATCTTCGCCAGCAGCGCGCGCGGCTGTTCCTTGATGCCCATGCTGCGCAGGCCGGTGCAGGAATCGTGATAGGTGATGTTGCCGGTGTAGTCGCCCGGGACGCTATCGACTTTCAGCACATTGACGAGGAAATCGGTCAGCTCATAAGTGCGGCTGGCCAGCGCCGTGGCGCGGTCGCGCCACTCGGGCTCTTCGCCAAGCAGAGTGGGGTACTCGGTGCGGATGTGGTCGCCGCAGGAGCCGGACGGCGCCACGACATAATCGAAACCTTCGAACTCGGCGATGGTCTTCTTCGCCAGCGCCACCGCGCCCGGCGCATCGCCGGAATTCCACGCCGGCTGGCCGCAACAGGTCTGCGTCTCCGGCACGATTACCTCGCAACCGGCGGTTTCCAGCAGTTTCAGGGCGGCAAAGCCGATGCGCGGGCGCATCAGGTCCACCAGACAGGTGACAAAAAGTCCCACGCGCATGTTTGCCAAGGCCTCGCTCCATTTATTGATTGTCGTTGTTGCCTGCCCCCGAAGGGGAATCCCAGGCATGCAAAGCAGCCGCCCCGCGCGGCGGAATCCGTGGCACGCAAGACGATCGATCGCCGCCGGCCGGCGAAGGCGTTTGCGGGTTTTGCTATAGTATCCGAAGTCCCGTTCCCAAGAAGAGATTGCCGTGGCGACACCTCGCACGGATGCCGCGCCGGAAGCCCGCAGCGGCATCCAGGTCATCGAGCGCATGATGAAACTGCTCGATGTCCTTTCCTATCATCCCGATCCGGTCAGCCTCAAACAACTGGCCCTGGAAACCGGCCTGCACCCGTCGACCGCGCACCGCATCCTGGCCGCCATGGCCACCTCCGGCTTCGTCGAACGCGCCGATCCCGGCACCTACCGGCTCGGCATCCGCCTGCTGGAACTGGGCAACGTGGTCAAGTCGCGCATCAGCATCGGCCAGGCGGCCATGCCGCTGATGCAGCGCCTGCACCAGCAACTCGGCGAGAGCGTCAATCTCGGCGTGCGTCAGGGCGACGAGATCGTCTATGTCGAGCGCACCTCCAGCGGCCGCTCTTCGGTGCGCGTGGTGCATCTGGTCGGCGCCCGCGCGCCGCTGCATGTCACCGCCGTGGGCAAGCTCTACCTGGCCGAGGACAGCCCGCAAAAGCTGCGCGAATACGCCAAACGCACCGGCCTGCCCGGCTACACGCCGAGTTCGCTGACCACGCTGACGGCCCTGGAACGGGAAGTCGAGCGCGCCCGGCGCCACGGCGTGGCTTTCGACAACGAGGAAATCGAGCAGGGCCTGCGCTGCATCGCCGCCCCGGTGCGCGACGACAGCGGCGAACTGGTCGCCGGCCTTTCGGTCTCGGCCCCGGCCGAGCGCCACAGCCCCGACTGGGCGGCGATCGTCAAGCAGACCGCCGACGCCATTTCGCAGACCATCGGCTACCAGGCAACGAATACCGGTCCGAAAACACATTGACCGGAACGCGGGCTCTCTGTATACTGCGCGGTTCTTTGCGTCATCCCATTGGAG
>CAIZKA010000327.1 GCA_903933395.1 uncultured beta proteobacterium
CATCCGCGAGATGGGCTACACCCCGGTCAATCGCATGGCGGTGACCCACATCGTCATTGCGGCGGGGCTGCCGTTATTGCCGGTGGTCCTTACGCTGGTGCCGCTGGACAATATCCTCAAATGGGCGCTGGGCAAGTTCCTCTAGCGAATTCGCAGCGACCGGATTGACATCCATGACCGCTCCCCCGGCAGACCGGACATCCCGCAAGGAAGCCACCCGTTTCGGTCGCCCCGACACCGGATGGCGGCTGCGCCTGTACATCATCATTTTCGAGGCGGACACCCGCGCCGGGCGCGCCTTCGATCTGGTGCTGCTGGCCTTGATCCTGACCAGCGTCACGGTCGTCATGCTCGACAGCGTCGAGGCGGTGCGCACCCGGTGGGGAGGCCTGCTGACGGGGCTCGAATGGTTCTTCACGGTCACCTTCACCATCGAATACGTGCTGCGACTATCGTGCGTGCGGCAGCCGAAGCGCTATGCGCTCAGCACGTTCGGCGTGATCGACCTGCTGGCCATACTACCGACCTACCTGGCCATGTTCTTCCCCGGCCTGCATGCCCTGATCGATGTCCGTGTGCTGCGCCTGCTGCGCATCTTCCGCATCCTGAAACTGGGCGCCTATGTCCATGAGTTTTCCGAACTGGGGAACGCGATCCTCGCCACGCGACGCAAGATCATCGTCTTTCTGTCCTTTGTCCTGATTGTCGTAGTGGTGATGGGTACCCTGATGTACGTCGTCGAAGGCCCGGAAAACGGCTACACCAGCGTCCCGGTTGCAATATATTGGGCGATCAGCACGCTGACCACGGTGGGCTTCGGCGACATCACGCCGAAAACCGATCTCGGCCGCCTCATCGCCTCGATGATGATGCTGATGGGCTGGGGAACGCTGGCCGTGCCAACCGGCATCGTCAGCGCAGAATTCGCGGCACGGCGCACTCATCCGGAAACGACCACCCGTACCTGCCACGAATGCCTGAGCGAAGGCCATTCGGTATTGGCCAAGTTCTGCGCCGACTGCGGCGAGAAATTGCCGCCCTACCAACTCGATGCCGGCGAAGGCTGAGGGCACGGCCTTCCGGTAAAATTCCGTCTTGATTTTTCGCAGCGAGACCCCGAATGGCCACCATTCAACGTGATCTGACCCGCACCACGCTGGCAATTCTCTGCCTTCTCCTGATGATTGCGGCTACGCTCTGGGTCCTGCGCCCTTTCCTGGCCGCCGGGGTGTGGGCGACCATGATCGTCGTGGCCACCTGGCCGATGCTCAAATCGCTGGAGAAGCGCTGCGGTGGCCGGCGCGCGCTGGCCGTAACGGGAATGACGCTGGCCATGCTGCTCCTGCTCTTCGTTCCGCTCCTGGTGGCGATAGACACCATTGTCAACAATGCCGGGGAGATCGCCAGCCTGGGCCGGAAACTGGCCACGGCAGACTTGCCACGACCGCCCGAGTGGCTGGCTGCGGTGCCGCTCATCGGCAGCAAATTGAGCACCTTGTGGGCGCAAGCGGCCGATGCCGGCTCGCAGGCCCTGCTGGAAAAAGCCGAGCCCTATATGGCCGACTCCGGCCGGTGGCTTCTGACGAAGGTCGGCAGCATGGGCTTCATGCTCCTGCAGTTCCTGCTGATCGTGGTCCTGTCGGCCATCCTCTACGCCGGCGGTGAAGCGGCGGCGACCGGCGTCAAGCGCTTCGGCCGCCGGCTGGCAGGCGATCACGGCGAGAATTCGGTCATCCTGGCCGGCCAGGCGATCCGCGGCGTGGCCCTCGGTGTCTGCGTTACAGCGCTGGTGCAGACGGTGCTCGGCGGCATCGGCCTGGCGATTGCCGGGATTCCCTTTGCCGGGCTGCTATCGGCGGTGATGCTGATGCTGTGCATCGCCCAGGTGGGGCCGGGCCTGATCCTCTTTCCCGCCGTCGCGTGGACGTTCTGGATGGGCGACACGGGATGGGGAATTTTCCTCCTGGTCTGGAGCCTGATCGTGACCACGATGGACAACTTCCTGCGCCCCATGCTGATCAAGAAGGGCGCGGACTTGCCGCTGCTGCTGATTTTTGCCGGCGTCATCGGCGGCTTGCTGAGTTTCGGGCTGGTCGGGATTTTTGTCGGCCCGGTGGTACTGGCCGTGACCTATACCCTGGTCGAAGCCTGGGTTGACGGCAAAACCGGCACCGACTGAGGACCTGACGGGCGCTCCGGCACCCGCCGCTTTTCAGCGCGGTCCTACTTGGCCGCGCCGATGAGCCCCATCTTCTTCATTTCCGCTTCAACGAGCTGCGCAATCGCCTGAACCATTTCCGGCCGCGAGCGGGGATCGAAGGTCTTGGTGGTTCCTGTCCAGACAGGCTTGTCGTCGGGCAGCTTGTAGAGAATGGTCTCGACCACGATGGTCGTACTTTCGACGGTGTAGCCCGGTGTCGTTTGCATCATGGTGTAGCCGTAGCCGTAATAGCCACCGAAGTTTCCGTAATACGGACTGATGCCGACCATGGGCCTGATCGGCACGAAATTGGCTTGCGGCGGAACATAGGTTTCCGACTTGTCTACGGAAACCAGGCGTGACACCAGCACGCCTTCGTAGCCATCCCTGACCAGGGCGGCCCTGACCTTTTCATGGTCAACCTCCGTCTTGTCGAACAGGGCGTAGCCGGCGCTCGCCGTGGTTCCTGCCGGCATCCTCTGGACCATCTGGTCTTCGGCAAAACGCCGGATGCTTTCGTCCTTCGCCATGACGAAGACGGCGAGCTTTTTCAGCGGCCCGCCCTGGTAATCCGGGCTTACCCAGCTGGACGTCAGCGATGTGCTGGCACAGCCGCCGAGCAATACGACAAACGCGGCGGCGGCGAGGCGAAAAACAGCGGTTGAGGACATGACATGTTTCATCGAGGCGCTCCGTGTCTGAAGGTAGGAACATCAATTGCGATCAAGCGAGTATCCCCGCGGCCGGCGGTTGCAGTCAAGCGCGGGTTTCGTGCGAAAATTCCCGGTCATATCCGTCAATCCGGGAAAACAATGATGCGTTACCTGCTTTTCTGCCTCGCCCTCCTGCCGGCAGTCACCATGGGCCAGCAAGTGCCGGACGACTCCAACCAGGAACAGTTCGAAAAACGCTTCCGCGCCGCAGACAAGGATGGCGATGGCAGGCTGTCGCGGGCGGAAGCTGCTGCCGCCTTCCCCAATGCCATAAAATTCTTTGCCGAAATCGATGTCAATAACGATGATTACATCACGCTGATCGAAATCCAGCAGACCCGCGCCCGGCGCGTTGAAGCGGCGCTGAATGCGAGCAACATGGGTGCAGCGGCCAAATATGTCAAACCGGACTACATCAGGGGGGGCCAGGCGCCGGTCAGCGGCGAAGTCGACACATCGGACCTGTCTTCCGCCATCGCGCAAGTGCGCAGCAACGAGTTCAACGAATTCCTCGGCGACGAGTCGGGCGGCAATATCACTCGCAACCTGTCTGCTCCAACGAAGAGCACCAATTCGAACCTGCTGAACAAATCCTTCTGGTGAGGGGGGCGGTTCAGGGCAATCGCGTGAACGCGCAAGTCGTCCTTGGGAGGTGCAGCAATCCCCAATTTTTTCGCCGGTCGTCATCCCGGGCTTGACCCGGGATCCAGTTTTACTTCGAAAGCCTGGATTCCGGCATTCGCCGGAATGACGAAAATGGTTGATGCCTATCGATTGCAACCCCAAAGGCATTCATGCGGTTGCCCTGCGGGTCGGTTCGCGGCGGCGGATTCAGCAGCGACAACGGATATGCGCATGGAGATGCGCTCACGCATCCGGCAGGAACAAAAAAAGCAGCCACAGGCTGCTTTTTTTCTTTGTCACTGAACAACTATTCTTCCATCGAGTTGAGACCGTAAATCGCGATCAGCACTTCGCTTGGCTTGAACGGTGCGAACCAGCGATCGAAGATCGGCACGATTTCACCTGACTGATAGATGCGGGCCAGACCTCGATTGACCGCCAGGCGGAAGTCAGGATCGCCGCGCCGCAATGCAAAAGCGTAGGGCTCAAGGGAAAAGTCCTCGTCCAGCATCGCGAAGCGTGTGTTGGACGAGTCACGCGCGACCAAGCCCACCAGCACGATCTTGTCACCTGCCAACGCTTGTGCCTTGTTGTCTTCCAGAGCCTGGAACGCCTCGTCGCGGTTCTTGAAGGGCACGACTTCCGCAGCGATCTTGGCATTGGAGAGCGCTTCGGTCACGCGTCTTTGGGTTGTCGTCCCGGCCGCTACAGCCAGTTTTTTGCCCGCCAGGTCAGACGCCTTTTTTACGCCGCTATCGCTGCGGACGAGCAAGGCACCGGTTTGCAGGAAGGTGGTGGTGCTGAAATCGACATTTTCCTGGCGCTTGAGCGTGTTGGTGGTCACGCCGCACTCCATATCGACCTTGCCCTCGGCCACCATCGCCAGTCGCTCCGGCGTGGTTCCGGCCACCCAGTTGATCTTCAGTTCGTCGAGACCGAGCTGGTTCTTGATGGATCCTGCGATGCTTTCACAAAGATTTACGGAGTAACCCGCGGGCTTGAACGTCTTGGTGTCGTCGAAGGAGAAAGGAGCCGAATTCTGCGCGTAGGCGAGATTGATGGTCTTGGTCGACTTGATTTTCGCCAGCGTGTTCGGCGCGTCGGCGGCATGTACGCCGGCAGCGAATGCCGCCAGCAAGGTGAAGGTAAGCAGTTTTTTCATCGCACTTTCCGGAGAGTGAGGGAGGGGTGAGTCAGTGATGTATGCCTGCAGGCGCCGGGCACGGTGTCCGTACCAGCCCCGCCGCCCAGTTGGCTATTTTAGCGTGGGAAATCGGCTTGTTGCCGACCCTTCTGCGATCGATTCAGGGTCAGCTTTCAGGTGTTGCCGCCTACAGTCCGTACTTCACAATGTCCGCCGCATCCACGCACTGATAGTTGGTGGCGCATTTTGTCAGCGAGCAGGTCCTGGAGGTCTGGATTGCCATCTGCTTGCGCTGTCCGCAGAGCTTTTCCGCTCTGGCCTGGACGTCCGCAATCACCTTGTCCGTAAACGCGTGATCGAAAGTCATGTAATTCTCGTCCGGGGAATACGACACGATTTGGTTGTCGGCGCAACCCGCCAGCAGCAGGAGCGTCAAGCCGGCGAGGCGAAGCATTTTGTTCATAATAGAAATTCTCTCGAGTGTTGGAAACTGGCGGTTTGCACGCCCCGGTGATTACGGCAAGGGCGGCACAGCCGGCGCCGGAACCGGCGGCGATCCTTCGTCCTGCACAATCCTGACCGGCAAAGGCGTCGCGGCATCGATGTGGACATCTCGCTGCGGGTAGGGGATGGCAATTCCGTGCTCCGCAAGAGCGGCCTCGATCATTGCGCGCAGATCGCTGGCCACCTGGCGGGCGGGCGTGCCGCTGCCGACGTCAAGCCAGTAGTACACCGAAAAGAGCAGCGCATCGCTGGCGAAATCCTCGAACAGCACTTCGGGGGGCGGATGCTTGAGCACCTTGCCGTGCCGCCCGGCGATTTCCTCGAGCAACTGGATGACGACACGCACCGGCGATCCGTAGGCCACCCCGACCTTGACGTTGAAGCGGACACGGCCGCTGGTGTAGGTCCAGTTGGTCAGGTTCTGCTCGATGAAGGTACTGTTGGGGATGATGGTCTCGATGCCGTTCACGTCGGTGATGGTCGAGGCGCGCAGGCCGATGTTGGTGACGTTGCCGCGGATGCCGCCGACCTCCACCAGGTCGCCGATGCGGAACGGACGCTCGCCGAGCACCATCAGGCCGCTGATCAGGTTCTTCATCATGGTCTGCATGCCGAAGCCGAGGCCGATCGCCACCGCGCCGCCGAGGAAGGCGAAGACGGTGAGCGGAATCTTCACCCAGAACATGACGATGACCACCAGCAGCAGCAGCTCGATGGCCAGCACCCAGCTGCGCAGGATGCCGGCATGGGTCGGCTGCCAGCCGAAGAAGCGCACCAGCATGCGCGCCAGGAAGCGCGCCGCGAGGAGCGCCAGGGCATAGCCGGCGACGATCAGGGTCAGCGCCAGCAGCACCTTGCCGATGGTGACGCTGCGGGTGCCGACCACCTGTTTGCCATCGACTTCGATCGTGTCTTCGACCGCGATCAACTCGAAATTCCAGAATGCGGCGGCGTAATCCGCGGCGACGGCCGTCCATTGCCGGCCGCGCTCCGCCATCGAGCGCTGGCTGTTGCTGC
>CAIZKA010000328.1 GCA_903933395.1 uncultured beta proteobacterium
CCCCAACCGGCCTTGCGCCGTTTGGCAATTTCAACAAAGCGCCGCGAACCGGCGGCACTGTCGGCCCGCAGTAGTTCATTTTCGGTAAGAAACTTGAGTACGTTGGCGATGTCATCGGTATCGATGTCCAGCGTGGTTTCGTTTTTCACCGCATCAACAACGGTGTTGGCATCATCGAGATGCCAGCGCGCCAGAATCTCGAACGTTGTCCAGTCAATGCGGAAGAACTGGTTGCGCACGGGGTCCTGCAACGACCAGGTGGGTCCGCCCTCGCCGCTGATCGGGCCGGGATGCAGCGTCAGTTCTTCACGCAACCGCGGGAGCGGGCCTGAGGGTACGGAGGGAGGCGGAGGCGCCGTCCCGCTAGCGCCGACTTTTACCGTCGGGTCGTCGTCCACCATTACAGCCCCACGAAATTGCGCAGCGCGGCGAGTGGCTTGCGCAATACCCAATAAGCCGCCGGTACCCAGCCACCGGTGATCTTGGTCGTACCCTTGAGCCCGACGCGGTGCAAGGTTTCCCCCGCCGGAATGGCAGCACGCAGGCGATAGGCAAAATGGCCATCCGGTCGTTGCTGGGCTTCGTGCGCCAGATAGCGCAAGCGGGCCGAAACGGGGGTCAGCGGTTTGACGTTGAGATACAGCGTGACGCTGGCATCCGGCGCGAAATCGATCGCATCAAAGAGTGAAATCCATGCCTCGACCTCGACATCGTGCTCATCGCTCACCATCATTACCCGTTCGCCTGTGGCAACCGGTTTGCCGATCAACTCTGTCGGATCGTCGAACAGCACCACGCCGGCGCGCGGGGCGGTAACGCCGGCGCGCTGGTTCAACTCACGCAAATAGATCGCTTCCGCCTTCTTCTCTTCGACGCGACCCTGGGCAATTCCCAGTTGTCCCTTGCTCCGCGTATCGAACAAAGCCTGCTGGGCAAACTGGCGGTATTCCGCTTCGGCGGTGGCAAGGGCCTGCACCGCCACGATCAGCCGACTGGCGAGCGTGGTGCGATCGAACTCAAACAGCAGGTCACCCGCCTTTACCGCCTGATTGGGCTGCACCGCCACCCGCTCGATCACGCCATCAAGCGGTGCGCGAATGACCGCAGGATTGGCGGCTACCAGTTCGCCGGGGGCCAGCACGGTGAGGCGTACCGGGAACAGCAGCGCGACCAGAATGAGAAAACTCCAGCGCAGGCGGCGGTTACCCCATGCAGCGCGAATGATCGTGCGCCAGTCACCGGGGCGGCGTAGAAGATCGCGCAGGGCATGCCAGTCATCGCCACGCGGCAACATGGCGCGAGCTTTTTGCTTCATGGCCTGGAGACGTGCCGCTGCGTCGGGTTTGTGCCGCAGCGCCCATGCCTGCACCCAGACCTCGGCCCATTCATGCACCACCGCTATCTCGCCATCAAGCCAAGGCTCGTCGCGCGCGAGAAGCCAGCCACCGCCAGGGAACCCATCGCCCACCACCGGCAAAGGTAACCACAAGGCATGCAACGGAAACCATTCGTCCCATTCCTCACGTACCGTTTCGGGCATCAAGTCCGCGTTGATCAACACCGGCGCGGCGGTATTTTTTGTGGCGGCAGCATCGGTGACGCGGACTTCACGCAGCAGCCGTCCAAGCCATTGCACATAAGGCGCATTGGCCTCCGGGGTAATAACGCCGGAAAGCGAGGTGACCTGCTCGCCGACCACCAGCACCGCCTGACGGTAATTGACCAGCACGTGAGTCTCGTTCATCGCCACATAGCAGAGTTCAAGCGCTTCTGTCGCCGCTCTGGCGCGACGCGACAAATGCAGTAGATTGGCCATGGCGAGAATTTCGCTACCTTCCCCTGCGACGTTCATGCGCCTTCTCCGATACGCCATACGCCGAGCCGGCAACCATCACCGTCGGCAAGATACTGCACGGGTGCGGGCAGACCGAAGGGCGTACGTTCCAGATCAAGTCGCCGCCAGTGGCCGGGTTTCGTCTCGGCGTTTTCATCTGTCACATAGGTTGTGGCAATCAGCCAGCGGGCACCGCAGGCAGCAAAACTCTTTAGCGCACGTTGGATTTCGGCCATCGGCAAATGCGTCAGCACATGACGGCACAGCACCGCATCGACCCGTGGCAACGGATCGCGTGTGATGTCCGCCGTGGTGAAGAAATGTCCGCGTTGCCGGCCAAACAAGCGCATGTTCTGCGTCACCAGTGCCTCGACAATATCCACGCCAAAATAGCTGTCGAGCATACCTGTCGCCGCCGTGATCCAGTTCATGTCGCCGCATCCAGCATCCAGTAGCGAGCGAATATCAAGATCCACTAACAATCGCGAAAATTCCTGCTTCAGCGCTGCCGTCGCTGGCTCGGTGGAGCCCGAGCCGCTGCGTGTCTCCCACACGCCCCACACATTCTCCTGATGGATATGCTCGAACATTCGCTGCAACGGCAAGCGTTCAGGATCGGGGTGCGGCGGAAAGCGGCCGCTCCACCCGGCCGGACCTGTTTTCTGCTGCCGAAAATTCACATCGGCATAGTGCTGA
>CAIZKA010000329.1 GCA_903933395.1 uncultured beta proteobacterium
GTCGCATAGGCGTCATGCGGCACCGGCGGCACGGTCATGTAGTGGTCGAACGTCTCTTGCGTAAACCCGAGCTTCTTCAGCACGAACGCGTGGTCATCCCGCTGCTGAACAGGGTCGGGATAGGGCGGCTGTGACATCATTTCAAGAGCCTGTTCGCGAGACATCTGGCCTGTCGCAACGAGCGTGGATAAATGCAGCTTGCGCTTGTCGACCCCGAACTTGCGGGGAAGGATATAACCTTGGTAAAAGCGCGTGAACACTGACTCGTAATGCTTGTAGGGATAGGGCCGGTAGCCCACCTCGTTCTGCAAAGTCGCCAGCGCATCGTCCTTGCGGTAATCGAAGTAATCCAGAAACGGTGTCCACTGGATGCCGCGCACGTAGCGGTTCCACATGAAACCCGCTACCGAGATCAGCGCATGGGTCCTGATCGGCACGGTACCGAAACGCTTGTGGATGTCGCGGATGTTCCTGGCGTCGAACTTCAGCCAGTTCCAGTTCGACGGCATCTGCATGCCCTCGGTCGATCGGTTCGTTCCCGCCAGTATCCATTTCACCTTGTACTGCCGGGCCATCCGGTAATTCAAGGCCATCATGGCGTTGTCCATCAGCATTTCTATGTCGATGACGTTAGCCTTGAAAAAGGACAACTGCAGGTCCCTGTTCTCCTCCCAATCGATCACGTGGGTAAACAGATCCACGTTCAGGGAGCGCACGACATTGGCAATGTTGTGCACCGCGAGCTCCGAATTCCAGCCGTTGTCCAGGTGCACCGCGAGCGGGCGCAGGCCATTGCGTACCGCCAAGTACAGCGCGTACGAACTATCTACGCCACCGCTCAATCCGACGATGCAGTCATAATCGCCACCCTTGCCATCCCCTCGGACGCGCTGCAGGAAGGTTTCCCGCTGCACTGGTGTCGCCACGAGCCCTGTCAGCGCCAGCCTTTCGAGAAACTCCGAACAATAACTGCACCGTCCCTGTTCGTCGAAGGTGATGCCCGACGCAGTGGTATCCATGATGCAACGAGTGCAGACGCGTGGCGGGATCATCTTGTGCCGAGCAGCCTTTCCAGTTCTTTGTAGGGGGGATAGCTGATCAACACCGCACGATGGCGACCCTGAAAGACGAACAGGCTCCCCGCGGCCACCGCGCTCGCTCCGGCGTCGACAGCAGAGACGAAGTCCTCTGTCCGCCCCGCACCGCCGCAGGCGATTACCGGCACAGAGACGGCCCTGGCCACCTTGTCGATCAGCTTCAGATCGTATCCCTCCTGGGTGCCGTCCTGATCGACGCTATTAAGGAATATCTCTCCGGCACCCGCATCCGCCAACTCGGCGGCGTAAGCCTCGGGCGCACGATCCGTCAGCTTCCCGGAAGATGCGTCATATACGCGGTAACGTCCCAGCCAGTCGCGCTTGACGTCGACGCCGACGACTACGCTCTGGGCACCGAGAACATCCGACAGGGCAGCGACCAAGCCCGGCTTGAGGAATGCCGCCGTATTGACGGATATCTTTTCGATACCGAGCTGGACGATGCGCAGTGCCTGCTCGACGGAATTCACTCCGCCGCCATAGCATACCGGCATGAAGCATTCCGACGCAATGTCCGCCAGCAGGTCGTAGTTCGGTTCTGCGCCGCGTTTGGACGCATCGATGTCGAACACGACCAGCTCGTCGACCTCCATCTCGTTGAATATTTTCACCGCATTGATCGGGTCGCCGACGTACTTCGCATCGCCGAAACGTACAGTCTTCACCAGTCCGGCATTGCGCAGGAGCAGGCAGGGAATGGCGCGGGCGCGCAGCATGGTCAGATTGCCAGAAACCGGCGGAACAGTTCCATGCCGAAGCGATGGCTCTTTTCCGGGTGAAACTGAACGCCATGGAGATTGCCGCGACTGAATGCAGAGACGAACTCCAGTCCATGGATCGTCGTCGCAGCCACGTCAGCCGGGTCGCCGCACGAAACATAATAGGAATGCACGAAATAGTAGCGCCGGTCTTCCCCGTCGTCGCCAAACAAAGGACTGACCTTCTTCAGCGCGATCCGGTTCCAGCCCATATGCGGAACCCGTGGCGATTGCCCACCCGACGGGAAGCGCCGAACATCGCCTGACAGCAGACCGAGCCCCGGCAAGCTGCCTTCCTCGCTGCATTCCATCATCAACTGCATTCCCAGACAAATGCCGAGAACGGGTACGCCGCGAGCAGCAGCTCGCCTCAGGGGCTCTGCCAAGCCGCTCTCGACGAGAGCGCGCATGCCCTGATCGAATGCGCCGACTCCCGGCAGCACCAACTTGGATGCGCCAGCAACCGCGCCGGGATCACCCGTGATGACCGCCTCGCCACCCACCTTGCGGATCATGTTGGCGATGGATCCCACGTTGCCCATGCCGAAATTGGCGATATGAACCGTCATGCTATACGATCAAGGCCGACATGTTTTGCACGAATCCATGACGATAATATTTGTCCGAAACTGTCGTGGTGACCGGCGCCCAAGCACGCCGGGCAACTATGTCCGCCAACGCGCCGGAATCGCCGGCAAACAGCGCGTCTCCCGAATCGATAAGACTTTGTACCAGCGGGTATCCGGCCAAGCCGATAATCAAAGTCGGAGTTCCGATACCCAGGGCGTCGTAATGGCATGCCGATGCGATACTCAGATGAAGATCCGCTCCAGCGATCAGCTCATACGTATTCGGATCGTCGCGCCCTCCCACGATCCGCACCCGCGAGTCAGAACCGAGCATTATAAGGTAATGATCCAGCGAAATGTCATAAGCCGGATGAAGCTTGATTGTAAGCAGGCATGGCTCCGGATACAGCGAAAGAAACCGCGAAAGAAACCCGATCAGCGCATCGCGATCGATACCCTGGGTGGTGACGACCAGACACGGACACTCCGGGGAAGGGCGAAAATCCCTCGCGCGCATTGCGCGGAACCTCTCGATTACCGAGGCGCCGACAGACAACAGCCGGCCGGTCTTGCCCAAAACAGAATCCGCCTGGCGGGCAAGCCAATAGTCGCCGTATAACGCGACCACGTCGGGCAGCAGGAGAGCGGTCTCCTCGGCAAGCGCCAGCACGGCAACCGGTAATGAATCCGGATGGTCGGGCGTGAATATGCCGTGCTGCAGCTCGACGAAGCGGACTCCGAGCCGCCGGCAGGCGCCCAGCAATGCCCTCTCGCCGGTATCTGCGGCAAACACGGTCTTCGCCCCGAGCCGGCGCAGAATCCGTTCATACAGGCGGGATTGCCACCAGAACGAACTGAACATGCGGCGAATTCGCCCCACCGGAAATTCCGTAATGCCCAGGCGACGCCCGATCAGCTCGCTCAATTTTGCAAAAACCGCATCGCCTTCCCTGACAGGAAGGACTTTCGCCAGCAAGGCGCCGGCGACATTTACCGCGGTGCAATCGATCATCGGCGCGGCAGATCCGGCCTTACGTCCGAAATAACCGGGCGCATTGAGCGAATAGAGCCTGACGCCTCCCGACACTTCATCCAGCAGCCGCTCGAAATAGATGTCCTCGTAGCCGTGCTCGCCGCGGACGCGCAAGGCCGACACATAGCTTTTCACGGCATAGCGCGCGCCCGTCGGCAGGCGAACCAGATCGCGCAGGGAGCGAAAGAACGCCGCCAGCAACTCCCCGCGCGGCAAGGGCGCCTTCGAAAAAGGCAGGTTCTGCAAAGCAAAGCCGACCGGGAAGCGCAGCAGCCGCCATACCGACACGCCCCGAACGGACAGTTCGAATAGCCGATGCTCGGTTTCAAACCCGGCAAGGACGGCGGCGGCTTCAGCCTCCGTTCTAACGCTCATGGCAGCGAGAGCCACCCGCTGATGATGAAACACGCGAAAGGCAAATTGAAGGCCCGCCCCTCCCATCCTCCCCTCGCGGGGAGGCTATTGATTGGCTCGCTGCGCTCGACCATCACCAGTCGCTCCGAACATGTTGTTTTACGTTAATGCGGGGAGTCGATGCCTCAGGCAAAGCCGAATATCCTTGCCACCAGATTCATGGACTGCCACGAGTCGGCAAGGGTCGGCAGGTGGTGCGGCTCGCCGCGCACGGCTGCGACGGCTTGCATGGCCTGGTAGCGCAGACCCGGCTTGAAGGCGGTGTCATCCGGGTCGAGGTCGAGCGCCGCCACCTTGCGCTCTCCGCGCAATTGCAGGGACACCTGCTCGAGGGGGCGCATTTCCAACCGTTCGCGAGGCGTGACGACGCTGACCGCCCACGGTCCCGGCCCATCCCAGACGCCTTCGTACAGTCCGACGTCGCCGCTCGAGAACTCGATCTTCGACACGACGATCCCTGGCTTCTCCGGAGTCCATGGCAGCACCGGCACCACACCGGTCACTTCACCGCGGCCGAAAACGCGAAAATAATCGATCAGGTGGATCGAGTTCGCATACATGTAATTTCGCACTACCTCGGGCGGCTCCTTGTAAATGTCCCGGGCCGCCTGCTGATCCTGCTGGTCCATCACCTTGACGAAGCGCGGTCCGGAATTGTCTGCCAGCCTCGCAAGCGCCTGCCGCGTGCTCGAATAGGCCCTCCGGTTCAGTGCAACATATGCCTTGCCGCCAGCCCTGGAGGCTGCATCGAGAATACCTGTGGCGTCGGCCAGGTCATAGCCAGCCGGCTTCTCGAGCAAAGCGGCCCAGGGAAAGGCGAAACACTCGGCGGCAATAGCCCCCATCGACAGTTCCTTGACCGTCACCACCACCAGATCGGCCCGGGTGCGCGCGTGCAGCTCGCTTACGGAATCGCATACCACCATGCCGGGATAGGCCGAAGCAAGCTGCTCGGCTCGGGTTCTCGTGCGGCTGAAAACTCCGGCCAGCGTTACGCCAGGCAATCCGGAAAAGGCCCTGGCGTGTTCCGCCGCCATATAGCCGGCGCCGACAAAAGCGATTTTAATAGACTTCATTTTATAAACCCTCCGTCAAGCCCAGGGAAACAC
>CAIZKA010000330.1 GCA_903933395.1 uncultured beta proteobacterium
CGCGTCATCGGCTGCCTGATCGAGAAGGAGATCACCACGCCGGAGCAGTATCCGCTGTCGCTCAATGCCCTGACCAATGCCTGCAACCAGCGCAGCAATCGCGATCCGGTGCTGGACCTGGACGAGGCCGAGGTACAGCAGGTGGTCGATGCGCTGGTTAAGAAGTTCTTCGTCAATGAACACGGCGGTTTCGGCAGCCGGGTGCCGAAATTCCAGCATCGCTTCTGCAACACCAACTACGGCACGCTGAAGTTCACGCCGCAGGAGCTCGGCGTCATTTGCGAACTGTTCCTGCGCGGACCGCAGACACCGGGTGAATTGCGCAGCCACGCCGCCCGGCTTTGCCGCTTCGGCGACGTGACGGAGGTCGAGGCCGTGCTGCTGCAGCTCGCGGCGCGCGAGGACGGTCCCTATGTGATGCGCCTGGCGCGCGAGCCGGGCAAGCGCGAATCGCGTTACGCCCATTTGTTCAGCGGCGAAGTCAGCGGCGCCGACGAACACTCGGCCATAGCCGGCGGTAGCGATCCGCAACCTCAGTCAGGCGGTCGCCTGCAGCAGCTTGAAGAGCGGATCGCCAGCCTTGAAGCCGAGGTTTCCGCGCTGAAAGAACGGCTCGACGCGCAGACCGCTTCCTGATCCGCCGGCAATGCGACGGTGGGAATCCTCAGGCCGTAGCCTTCTCCCGGCGCCTGGATTTCCCGCCGCCCGCTTCTGAATCCTCGGTCGCTTCGTCGTCGGCATCGCTGAAGCGGACGATATGCACTCCGGCCGGCAGGTCGGATTTGCGGCGGGAAAGCTCCCGCAGCCAGTCGTTTCCGGGGGGTGCGAGAACGTCCATCAGGCTCATGGCGCGCTGGGTCATTTGCGGCTCCTGTGTTTCCTGGCTCAAGCATGGCCGGAATTTCCGTGTCCGGTGTCACGTGCGCCGGATCCACCGGCGACATAAAGGCGAAGGCGCCACCGAGGCAGCGCCTTCGGGCGGCTGGAGGGGAAGGCCAGCCGCCGGGGGAAGTGCGTCAGCGCGCCAGGTAGCGGCGCGAATCGGCGAGGAATTTGAGGATTACGGTGGGCTGCATGTCTGGCTCCATTGTTGCGTCTGCGGTTGCATGAACGTATAGATGGGGCGCCTGGCCGCCGGTTCAATGGCGAATTGCAACAACTTGTTTCAGGGCGGCCCGATGCCGCAGCTCAGGTGTCGCTGACGCGGCCGCGCTGGGCTTTCACTTTTCCGCGCAGGACCTTGCTGTCTACGCGGCGCTTTTGCGAACCGCGGGTCGGTTTGGTGGCGCGGCGCTGGCGGGGAACGAAGGCCGCCTGGGCGATCAGTTCGCGCAAGCGCTCCAGCGCCGCAAACGTATTGCGCTCCAGGCTGCGGAATTGCTGCGCCTTGATCACCACGACGCCCTCGGCCGTGATTCGCTGATCCTTGAGTTGCAGCAGGCGGGCCTTGAGTTCCTCGGGCAGCGAGGAGGCCCGGATGTCGAAGCGCAAATGCACCGCATTCGAGACCTTGTTGACGTTCTGGCCGCCGGCACCCTGGGCGCGTATGGCGGTGAGCTCGACTTCGTCCTCGCGCAGCAGGGATGCGGTTTCGGCGGTGGTCATGGCACGGCAGGACAGTCGGTCATGCAAAAACAGATGGGTGGATTCGTCCCCGGATCGAGTCCGGGGCAGGCAATTCCGGCGAACGCCGGAATCCAGCCGGCGATTGTTACTGGATCCCGGGTCAAGCCCGGGATGACCGTTGGAATTGCGTCCATCGGTTTCATCTGTACTAGGGCTTCACTTTGGTGGGGCATCGACGTCGAGCGCCCGCCAGCCTTCCAGCCCCAGCTTGTTGAGGGTTTCGATGTTGCGTTCGTAGATGTCCGCCGCATCGGGAAAGGCGGCCGTAGCGCGGGCCAGGCTGGCTTCGCGAATCAAGTGCAGTGTCGGGTAGGGCGCACGATTGGTATGGTTGGCGATGTCGTCGGGCTCGGCATCGGCAAACACGTAGTCGGGATGAAAGCTTGCCACCTGCAGGACGCCGGTCAGGCCGTTTGTGCGCAGCACGACTTCGACCAGGTCGAGGAAGTTCGCGAAATCGTCGAACCCGGTGAGGACATCGGGCGTGATCAGCAAGGTGGTGTCGGTGTCTTCGGGCGCGGTTTCGGTGAGGAACTTCAGTTCGCGTTCGAGGTCGTCGAGCAGGGCTTCTTCGGTGCGCGCCGCGCTGACGACGTAGCGCACCTGGCCCTTGACATGCACCGCCTTGGCGAAGGGGCAGAGGTTGAGGCCGATCACCGCGCGCTCCAGCCACTTGCGCGTCGTGGCGATGATTTCGTCGGACATGAAAGTCGGCGCCGGCGTTACGGCGCTCAGCCGGCCTGGTAGAGGAGCCGGCGCTCTTCGGCCTGCAGCGCCAGCTTGACTTCTTCGAGCACGGCATCGACGTCGGCGATGCGATGTTCGACTTCGATACGGCCGGTCAGCTCGGATTCCGGCGTCAGGTTGCCGGCCTCGTAAAGCCGCCAGATTTCCTTGCCGTATTCGCTGTCGATCAGCTCGGGTGCGAAACGGCCGAAATAACTGGCGAGGTTGGCGACATCGCGCTCCAGCATCGGCCCGGCGTTGCTGTTGCCGGCGGCATCGACGGCTTGAGGCAGATCGATGATGACCGGGCCGTGGCTGCCGACCAGAATGTTGTACTCGGACAGGTCGCCATGAATGATTCCCGCACAGAGCATGCGCACCACCTGATTGAGCAGCCCGGCGTGGAATTCCAGCGCCTGCTCCGGCGACAGCTCTATGTCATTGAGGCGCGGCGCCGGATGCCCGTCGGTGTCGGTCACCAGGTCCATCAGCAGCACGCCCTCGTGGCAGATGTAGGGCTGCGGCACGCGCACGCCGGCGGCGGCCAGCCGATACAGCGCGTCGACCTCGGCGCTTTGCCAGGCTTCTTCCTGCATCTGGCGCCCGTAGCGCGAACCTTTTTCCATGGCGCGCGCCTGCCGGCTGTTCTTGGTCTTGCGGCCTTCCTGGTAGGACGTGCTCTTGCGGAAACTGCGCTGTTTGGCGTCCTTGTAGACCTTGGCGCAGCGGATCTCTTCGCCGCAGCGGACGATATAGACGGTTGCCTCCTTGCCGCTCATGAGCTGGCTCAGGACCTCGTCGACCAGGCCTTCGGTTACCAGCGGCTGGAGTCGCTTGGGTGTTTTCATTCGTTAACCGCCCCTGTCGCTCAACAAATGCACCTTCACCTTCTTGCCCTTGATGGTGCCGGCCGTCAGCTTGCGCAGGGCGTCCTTGGCGATGCTGCGCAGGACGGCGACATAGGTGCTGGTGTCGGTGACGTTTATCTTGCCGACCTGCTCCTTGCTGAAGCCGGCCTCTCCGGTCAGCGCGCCCAGCACGTCGCCGGGACGGATCTTCTCCTTGCGTCCGCCGAGGATCAGCAGCGTGACCATGGGCGGCATCAGGGGCTTGTCGGCGTCGACCGGAATTTGCAGATCGTTCAGCGAGCGCCATTCGACATCGACGCCCATGGTCTTGACGATGTTGGCGACGCGGCCCTTCTGGTTGCTGCTGACGAGGCTGAACGCCCAGCCGTCCTGGTCGACGCGGCCGGTGCGGCCGATGCGATGGACGTGAATTTCGCTGTCCGGCGTGATATCGACATTGATCACCGCTTCCAGCTGGTCGATGTCGAGGCCGCGCGCGGCGACGTCGGTGGCGACCAGCACCGAGCAACTGCGGTTGGCGAACTGGATCAGCACCTGGTCGCGTTCGCGCTGTTCCATCTCGCCGTGCAGGGCGAGGGCGACGAAGCCTTCGGCGCGCAGGACCTGCAGCAGGTCGCGGCATTGCTGGCGCGTATTGCAGAAGGCCAGGGTGCTGACCGGGCGGTAGTGCTTCAGCAGCAGGGCGACCGCGGCCAGACGCTGGTCGTTGGTCACCTCGTAGAAACGCTGGCGGATCTTGCCGGCCTCGTGCTGTTCGGGCAGCGTGATGCGCTGGGGCTGGCGCTGGAACTGCCTGGCCAACGTGGCGATGCCTTCCGGAAAGGTGGCGGAGAAAAGCAGGGTCTGGCGCTCGCTCGGGCAGGCCTTGGCGACGGTGACGATGTCGTCGAAGAAACCCATGTCGAGCATGCGGTCGGCTTCGTCCAGTACCAGGCTATCGAGCGCCGACAGGTCGAGGCTCGCGCGCTGCAGGTGGTCCATGATGCGCCCCGGCGTGCCGACCACGACGTGGGCACCGTGCTCCAGGCTGGAAATCTGCGGTCGCATGGTGCTGCCGCCGCACAGGGTCAGCACCTTGATGTTGTCTTCGCCACGGGCCAGGCGGCGGATTTCCTGGGTCACCTGGTCGGCCAGTTCGCGCGTCGGACAAAGCACCAGCGCCTGCACGGCAAAGCGGCGGGGGTTCAGCTTGGCCAGCAGGGTCAGGGCGAAGGCCGCGGTCTTGCCGCTGCCGGTCTTGGCTTGCGCGATCAGGTCTTGCCCGGCCAGAGCGGGCGGCAGGCTGGCGGCCTGGATCGGCGTCATCTGCAGGTAACCCAGGTGTTTCAGGTTCGCCAGCGTGGACGGCGCCAGTGGCAGTTGGTCGAACGAGAGGTTCGCTGCGCTGTTGTCAGGAGCCCGGGTGAAAAGGGTGGAGGGTGCTGGAGAGACTTCGGTCATACGCGATTATAAAGGCGCCCGCCACGGGCGCCCGGAATCATTCCAGGCTAGTCGATGCGCAGCAAGACGATGCGGTTGTTGTAGGTATCGATGACCCAGACATGGGGGGCACGGGCAAGCACGGCCTCGGGCTGGTAAAAAGCGTCTGCGGCACGGCCGCGCTTGCCGCTGCCGAGTACGCCGATCAGTTTGTGGGCGCGATCGAGCAGCAGGATGCGGTGGTTGTATTCGTCGGCCAGCCAGATGCGATCGCCGTCGAAGCTGAGGTACTTCGGGCCGTTCAGGCCGAACTCGGTGCCAAAGCTGGCCCGGTGCCTGAGCCCGGCGTCGAACACCTGCACGCGGTTATTGGCAGAGTCGACGATATAAACACTGCCGTCGCTTGCCGCTTCGACATCGTGCGGATTGCGCAACTCGCCATACTTTGTGCCCGGCCCGCCGGCCGTGCGCTCCAGCTTGCCGTCGCGAAAGACGCTCAGCGTTGCATTACGCGTATTGGTGACAAGCACTCTCCCATCGGGCGTGACCGCCACGCCCTCCGGACCCGCAAGTCCCTTCAGTTCGCCGGCCAGCTTTGCCTGCGCGCCCTTGACCTCGTAGATGGCGATGCGGTCGTTGCCGGTGTCGGCGACCAGCAACCGTCCTGAGGCGTCGAACTCCGCGTCGTGCGGGTAGGACAATTCGCCGGCGCCGAAGCTGCCGACCGGTTTGAGCGTCATCGCCTCGAGTACCTGGATGCGACTGTTGCGCATGTCGGTAAGGTAGATGAGCTTGCCGTCGGGCGAAAACGCCGCGTCATGCGGCTCCGCCAGCCCGTCGGCGAACTCGGCCAGCTGGGTTGCGCGCAAGACCGGCTGCGCCACAGCCAGCGGGACCAGGAGCAGGAGGGCGGTGAATACAACGCGGCGCATACGCTGGAATGCTACCGGAAGGCAGCAGACCGCGGGAGGTCGGCGCCCTATGCGGCGTCCAAGCTTGTTTCGCGGTCCGGCTTGGTTTTCCCTGGCTGACGGTCCGGCGCTTGCAGCGCCGTGGATATATGCGATATCAGTTCACGATCGACCATGATCAAGCGGGCCAGCAAACTACCCCTGTCGAAGTCCTTCGCGCAGGCGCGCAGCGAGCCCAATTGGGCCAATACACGCTCATGCATTTCGCAATGGAGCGGATCGGTCTGACCTGTCAGAAATTCCATCAGCGCTTCTTCGTTGCGGAAGCTGGCTCTGGTGCATTCAACAAGTCTGTCCAAGGCCTCGACCAGACGTTCGCAGGACTGCTTCTCGATATACATCCGGAGCACTTCAACCTGGGCGTTGACGAGTTCGTGGCGAATCTCGCTTACTGGCTTCCCGGAAAACCCGGCGGTAGTGAAAGCAAACCCGAGGTATTTCGCGGGCGCGACACCAACAACTGCTTTTAACGATGACACGTTTTTCCCCTCTCGGGAATTCAGATCAAATCACCTGCCGGTCATCCAAGAATAGCCGCTTTGTTCTTATGGTCAAGGTTTATCAACGGGGTCGCCGGGTTCAGGAAGCGACGTGCCCTGGATACCCCCAGTGGTTCAGGCACTTGCGCCATCCTTGCGGCGCGGCGCTTGTTCCAGACGGGTCTTTTCTGCGATCACCTTGTTAGCGTAAGCCTGTTCGGCATCGTCAACGGCACCGGCATAAGATTGCAGACCTTCCATCAGGCCGCCCTGACGCTGGATGGCTTCCTGCAGGATCCGGGCGCCCATTTGCACGTTGGTCACCGGATCGAAAAACGCTCGGCTGCCCGCGTCTTTTGGCAACTTTTCCTGATGGTAACGGGGAATTATCTGCATCAGGCCCTGTGCGCCCATGGGACTTTGCGAGATCGGATTGAACCGGGATTCGATGCTGATTACGGCAATGATCAGAAGCGGATCAAGGCGCAGCTCGCGTCCGGCGGACTGCGCGGCTTCAAATGCCGGCAGCAAAGCTTCCGGCGACACGCGGTAGCGTTGGGCGACCTGATCGAGGGCGGCCGTCATGGCCGGAGTCAGGCGCCGTGGCGGGCGTTCGATCCCCCGCTGGGGCGCGGGCGCTTGCGCCGGTGCCGAGAAATTCGGCACCACGGATTCGGTAAATCGGAAAACGCTGATGCCATTGGTCATCCCGCCGGCAATAACAAATACCAGGGCCAAACCTGCTATGGCCAGGTCGATATGCAGATAGTGAAGGAAGGCGCCGGTACCGCGTTCCATGAAATTTCGAGCAGCGAGTGTTGCGGACATGGGTTCTCCTTTGCTGATGCCTGAGCGCCATCCGTGCCGGGGTAAGCCGGCCAACTTCGGGATAGCTTGCAAATGGAACTTGAAACTAAGGGACTAAGCCACTGCGAGCGACTTGACGGCGCCCTGGCGTTCGGACCCCCGAATGCGAGGGGCGATTCCGGCCGGCGAGGCCTGCGGGCGAGGGTTCGCCACACATGAATCCGGCCCTTTTCAGGGCCGGGGAAAAACAGATCAACGGATTGCTCAGGCGGCTTTCTTGCCAGACTTGAGCGGGATCACTGCGGCAGTTGCCGCGGCAAGGTTTGCTTCGGCCATTTCGGAGGCTTGCTTGGCAGCCTTGGTCATGCTGTCATAGGCCGAGTTTGCGGCGGAAATCGCCGAGCGAAGCGCATTCACCGCCAGATCGGAACCTGCCGGAGCCGTCTTGACGGCTTCGTCGAGTGCCAGGCCGAGGTTCTTGTTGAGTTCGGAAACCTGGGCTTCGACTACTTGCGTCAAAGCTTCCTGGGTTTGCGTGGCGATCTCGTAAACCCGGCGGGAATAGTCGCTTGCCTTCTCCGCATCAGGTTGCGCCAGCGACTTTTGCAGCGCGACCAGCGCTTCAACGTCCTTGACGGCAAGCAACGCACGGGTGTTGGCCGCGCTGTCTTCGACGAAGCTGCGGGCAGCATTCAGATTCAGGGCGGCCAAGCGCTCGGCGCCGGCGAAAGTGGCATTGGCAATGGTCATGAATGTTTCGACGCCGGCCTTGTTGCTGCTGCTGATTTTCTCGGAAACGTTGTACATGGTGATCTCCTGAAGAGTGATGGAACCGTTGGGAATGTACGCTTCCGGGTTCGTGCGAATGCTCAAAATCCGGAATGGTGCACTGCAATATGGTTCCATTCTACGTCGCTGCCGGACTTTGTCAAGATAAATTTGGTGCGGCGCAACAAACCATTGTCCGGCCTTTGCCGGCC
>CAIZKA010000331.1 GCA_903933395.1 uncultured beta proteobacterium
CCTGTTCGGTCTGACCGGGCTGGACGAAATCACCCATTGCCTGGTCTGGAGCCTGCTGGCCAATCTCGGCGCCTACATCGGCGTCTCGCTGCAGCGCACGCCGAACGTGCGCGAGGCGCGCCAGGCGACGCTGTTCGTCGGTGGCGCCGAGGTGGCCGGGCTGTCCGCCTGGCGCGGCAGCGCCGGTGTCGGCGACCTGCTGCCGCTGGCCAGCCGCTTCCTTGGCCGCGAACGGGCGGAAGAGGCATTTTCCCGCCACGCGACGGAACGCGGCCTGCACACCATGGAGGAGCTTCCGGCGGATACGCGGCTGGTGAACTTCGCCGAAACCCTGCTGGCGGGGGCGATCGGTTCGGCGTCGTCGCGGGCCATGGTCGCTTCGGTGGTGACCGAGGAGCCGCTGGGCATCGACGAGGTGATGAACATCCTCGACGAGGCGTCGCAGGTGCGCGCCTATACGCGCGAACTCGAGCAGAAGTCGCTGGAATTGAGGATTGCCACGGGAGAACTGCGCGAGGCCAATGCCCGCCTGCGTGAACTGGATCGCATGAAGGACGATTTCATCTCCACGGTAACTCACGAACTGCGCACACCGCTGACCTCGATCCGGGCCTTTTCCGAAATGCTGCACGAAGATCCCGAAATTGAACTCGAGCAGCGCAAGCGTTTTCTCTCCATCATCGTCAGCGAGACGGTGCGCCTGTCGCGCCTGATCAACCAGATCCTCGACCTGGCCAAGCTGGAATCCGGTCGCGCCGAATGGACCGTCGCCGCCGTCGATGTCGGCGAGGTGATCCGCGAGGCGGCGGATTCGCTGACCGTCCTCTTCGCCGAAAAACAGGTGACGCTCGATCTCGGTGCCTGCGAGGCAGGTCTCAGCGTGATGGCCGACCGCGACCGCCTGATGCAGGTGATGGTAAACCTGCTGTCGAATGCACTGAAGTTCGTGCCTGCCGAAAGCGGCAGGGTGGCAGTCGGCGCCGGCGGCACGGCGAGCGAAGTGCGCGTCAGCGTCACCGACAACGGCCCGGGCATTCATGAAGCGGATCACGAGGTGATTTTCGACAAGTTCTGCCAGGGTTCCGGCACCACCGATGTCCTCACCGACAAGCCGCAGGGCACGGGCCTCGGCCTGCCGATCAGTCGTCAGATCATCGAGTATTTCAACGGCCGCCTGTGGGTCGAAAGCACGCCCGGCGCCGGTGCGTGTTTTGTGTTCACTCTGCCGCGTCAGGCAGGCGATAATGACAAAACCCCGCCAGGGGGTACCGTCCCCGGCTAGAGCGGGGACATAACAAGTTGCAGGGGGAGCATCGTGAGCCATCGCATCCTGATTGTCGATGACGAGCCGAACATCGTCATATCGCTGGAATACCTGATGAAGAAGGAAGGCTTCGAGATCGCCGTGGCGACCGATGGCGAGGCCGCGTTGCGGCTGGCATCCGAATTTCGCCCCGACCTGATCCTGCTCGATGTGATGATGCCGAAGAAGTCCGGTTTCGAAGTCTGCGAGTCGCTGCGTGCCGATCCGGCGCTGGCTGGCGTGAAGATCATCATGCTGACTGCCAAGGGCCGCGAGACGGAAGTCACCAAGGGTCTGGCGCTGGGCGCCAACGCCTACATCACCAAGCCGTTCTCGACCAAGGACCTCGTCGCCCAGATCAAGTCCCTGCTGGCATGAAGGCGAAGGTCAGATTCATCCTCGCGGCCGGCGTGCTCGGCCTGCTGATGACCGGGCCGTTCGCACTGACAGCGCTGTTGCTGTTCGCCGACGCCAAGGATGCCGAACGTGCCGCATTCGCCGAGTTCCTGCTGCCGCGCCTGCCGCTGGGCGGATTCATGACCCTGCTGGGTTTCATCGCCGGCGTCATTCTCCTGCGCAGCCTGTTCCAACAATACGTGGTGGGCCTGCTGCGCATGGGCGATACCTTGCGGCTGATGCTCGGCGCTAACCGCAATTTCCGTGTCGCGCCGGAAGGCCCGCCCGAAGTGCGCGAACTGGCGCGGGCCGCGAACGACCTGGCGCAGCAGCGCGACGAGCTGCTCAACGACGTCGAAGAGCAGATCCGCCAGGCCAAGGCGACCGTAGAGGAGGAAAAGAACCGGCTGGCGGCACTGATGTCGGAGCTCGCATTGGGCGTCGTCGTCTGCAATCTCGACGGCCGCATCCTGCTCTACAACAGCCGCGCCCGGCTGCAGTTCAAGGCCCTGGCCCAGGGCCCGACCTCGATGAGCGGCGGCGCGCTGATCGGACTCGGACGCTCGATTTTTTCCATCCTCGAGCGCGGGCAGATCACCCATTCGCTGGAGAACATCCAGCAGCGCCTGCGCCGCGGCAGCGCCGAGCCGACAGCGAATTTCATCACGAGTACGCGCGGCGGGGCGTTGTTGCGCTGTCAGATGGCGCCAGTGCTGCGCACTGGCTCCGACAGCGCAACAACACCCTCTTTAGACAGCCTTCCCCCCGGCCCCCTTCCCTCGGAAGGGGGTGACGATGTCAGGCAGGCTGCGCCTGCCCAGCAGGCAAAATCGGCGCCGCTCCCCGGCGATGACTCGCAGGTCACCGGCTACGTCCTCACGATAGAAAACATCACGCGCAACTTCGAGCGCGAGGCGGAGCGCGACCAGGCGCTGCAGGTCCTGACCGACGGCAACCGCGCCGCGCTGGGGAACATTCGCGCCGCCGTCGAGACCTTGCTGGATTCGCCGGAGATGGAAGCCGACTACCGCGAACGCTTCACACGCGTCATCGCCGACGAGTCGACCGCCATGAGCCAGCGGCTGGAAGCCACCATGAGCCGTTTTGCCGACGCGCTTAAAACTCGCTGGCCACTGGAAGACGTGCTGGCGGTCGATATCCTGGCGGCGGCGGCGCGCCGCATCGAGGACAAACTGCAGCTTCCGATCAAGCACGAAGATCAGGATGCCAGCCTGTGGATGCGGGTGGACAGCTTTGCCCTGATCCAGGCCATCACCTTTCTCGCGGCGCGCATGCAGGATCACTATGCAATCCGCGAGTTGCGCCTGAGGCTGTCTGCCGAGGGGAAAATGGTCTTCGTGGACCTGATCTGGTCGGGTACTACGGTATCCTCGGAAACGCTCTACACCTGGGAACTCGAGCCGATGAGCGTCGGCAGCGAGACCAGTCCCCTGACGCTGCGCGATGTCATCGACCGGCACGGCGGCGAGATCTGGTATCAGCGTGAAAAGGCTGCGCACCGGGCCTTTTTCCGCATCGTTCTGCCGGCGGCGGTCATGCCCGACGCGCCGATGGCCGACCAGGCGCAGCACCTGCACAGCGACAGCCGCCCCGAGTACTACGATTTCGACTTGTTCGCCGCGCGCGACGCCGCGGGTTCCGGCATCGACCTCGACCGCAAGCTGACCGAACTGACCTATTCGGTATTCGATACTGAGACCACCGGGCTGCTGCCGTCCGAAGGCGACGAGATCATCCAGATGGGCGCCGTGCGCATCGTGAACAACCGGCTGCTGCGCCAGGAAATATTCGATCAGCTGGTCGATCCGGTGATTCCGCTCAAACCCGAAGGCATCCCGATCCACGGCATCACCGAATCCATGGTGAACGGCCAGCCGCGGCTTGACGTGGTCCTGCCCGCCTTCCACGAGTTCTGCGCCGAGACCGTGCTGGTGGCACACAACGCCGCCTTCGACATGCGCTTTTTCCAGCTGAAGGAAGACAGTCTCGGCGTGCGCTTCACCCAGCCGGTGCTCGACACGCTGCTCTTGTCGGCGGTGATCCATCCCAACCAGGAGTCGCACCGGCTGGAGAGCATCGCCGAGCGGCTCGGCATCAACGTCATCGGCCGCCACACGGCGCTGGGCGACGCCTTCGTCACCGGCGAAGTCTTCCTCAAGATGATTCCGCTGCTGGCCGACATGGGCATCTTCACGCTGCGCCAGGCGATGGATGCCGCGCAGCAGACCTACTTCGCGCGAGTGAAATACTGAGCATGAATGACAGCGAGGTCCTGCCTCGGGCGGGCGCCGTCACCGCTTGCGCTGCCCGCATCGCCGCCGCCCCCGACGTCGCGGCGCTGGCGGCGTGTGCCGCCGAGGCGCGGCAACTGGCGACGGCCCTGCATCGCGAGGAGGCCGGGGCGGCGCTGGTGACCGGAGTTCTTTCCCGCCTCAACGATGCCATCGCGGCACGAGTGCTGGCTTTGCTGCAGCAGCGCTTTCGCCTGCCGCCGGCACGCTGGTGCTGGCTCGGCCTCGGTTCGGAGGGGCGCCTGGAACAGACTTTGGCTACCGACCAGGACAACGGGCTGGTGTTCTCCGCCAGCGACGACGGCGAGGCGCAGCAGTTGCGCGAACTGTTTCTGCCCTTCGCCGGCGCGGCGAACCAGGCGCTGGCCGAATGCGGCTTTCCGCCGTGCGACGGCGGGATCATGGCCGGCAATCCGCGCTGGTGCCTGTCCCAGTCCGAATGGCTGGAAGGTTTTTCCGCCTGGGTGCGCACCCCCGAACCGGAGGCCCTGCTCAACGCCGCGATCTTCTTCGATTTCCAGCCGCTGGCCGGCGATGCGGCCCTGGCGGCCGGGCTGCGCCAGGCCTTGTCCGAACTGACGCGCGGCAACGAGATTTTCCTGCGCATGATGACGGTCAACGCGCTGGCAGCGTCGCCCCCGCTGGGGCGGTTGCGCGATTTCGTCATCGAGTCCGGCAGCGGCGGCACCATCGACCTGAAGAAATTCGGTTCGCGCATCTTCGTCGATGCGGCGCGCATCATGGCGCTCGGCGCGGGCGCGGCGGAAACTTCCACCGCGGCGCGCCTGCGGCGGATGGCGGCGGAGGGGATAATGTCGAAGCTCGATGCCGAAGCGGCGGTGCACGCCTTCCATGCCTTGCAAGGCATCCGCTTTGCAGCGCAGGTCGCCGGCGCGGCGGGCAATGAACTCGATCCGCAAAACCTGAACAGGTTCGACCGCCGCGTCCTGCTCGAGGCGCTGCGCCAGGCGCGCGCGCTGCAACAAAAATTGAAATCCCGATTCCATATAGAAACTTGAACCCAAGGACACCCGATGGCTTCTGATTCCCGCGAGGAACTCCTCGCTTTTCTGCGCACGCATGCGCCGTACAAGGACATGGGCGCTTTCTCCCTCGACGGGCTGGCTGCCAGTCTGACACCGCTCGATGTGGCCGGCGGCAGCTTCATCCTGGAGCCGAAAGACATGCCGCCCGACTTGTTCATCATCGAGTCGGGCCGGGTCCAGGCGCGGCTGGCGGGCGACGTCAATCTGACCGACCAGCCGCTCTACGATCTGGAGCCGGGGCAAAGCTTTCCGCTTGCCGCCGTGGCGGCGAAGCGGCCCGCGATCAATGTCTATAGCGCCGTGGGCGAGGTGCGGGTCTGGCGTCTCGCCAGCGCCGACTTTTCCAAGTTGCTGCTTTCCAGTTGCGAGTTCAATCGCTTCGTTCTCGACCATGTCGCCAGCCTGCTCGACGAAGCGCGGCGCCAGATCGAAATCCAGTTCGGCCAGCGCAATTCAGACCAGCAGTCGGTCAACGCGCAGCTGTCGGGTTTCGTGCGCGCCAACGTGGTCAGCGTGACACCGCAGACATCGATCAGGGAGGCGATGGAGACCCTGGTGAAGGCGAAGGTCGGGTCGGTGGTGGTGACCGACGCCGACAACCGGCCGCTCGGGATTTTTACCCAAAGCGATGCCTTGCGCCGCGTGGTGATTCCGGATCACCCGACCAGCGCCCCCGTTGAACAGGTGATGACCGCGCCGCCGGCGACCATCAGTGCGACTGCCACGGCCTATGACGCGATGCTGGCGATGGCGATGCACCGCATCCGCCACCTGGTGATCCTCGATGGCGAAGACAGGGTGGCGGGCGTGGTGTCCGAGCGCGACCTGTTCGCCATGCAGCGCATCGGCCTGCGCAACGTGCGCAAGGTGATCGAGGGCGCGGCGGATATCGACGCCCTGAGCCGGGCCGCCGGCGACGTGCGTCGCCTGTGCCTCAACATGCTGAGCCAGGGTGTCAGCGCGGAAAAGCTGACCCAGTTCATTTCCGGCCTGAATGACAGCCTGACGCGCCGCGTGATCGAAATCGTCCAGGCCCGGCATGACCTGGGCGCCAACGACTGGGCCTGGCTGGCGTTCGGCTCGGAAGGGCGCGACGAGCAGACCTTCAGCACCGACCAGGACAATGGAATCATTTTCGCCTGTCCCGATGTTGCCGCCAGGGATGTCCTGCGGCAGCGCTTCCTCGACTTTGCGCGGGAGGTCAATGAAGGCCTGGCACGCTGCGGCTTCCCGCTGTGCAAGGGCAACATCATGGCCAGCAATCCGCTCTGGTGCCTGACGCAGGAGGAGTGGCGGGAGCGCTTCACGCAATGGATCCGCAAGCCCGAGCCGGAGGCGCTGCTCAATGCGACGATCTTCTTCGACTTCCGCGCGCTGCATGGCAACGAGGCCCTGGCCAGGGCCTTGAGCACATGGCTGCTGGAGACGACCGCGAGTGCCAGCATGTTCCTCCGTTTCATGGCGGAAAACGCCGTGAAGGTGGTGCCGCCGCTGGGCATGATCCGCGATTTTTCGTTCGACAACAATGCCGCTTTCCCGCACACGCTCGACCTCAAGGCCTTCGGCGCCCGCCTGTTCGTCGATGCGGCGCGCATCATCGCGCTGGCCCACGGCATTCCGCACAGCAGCACGGTCGAGCGCCTGCGCGCGGCGGCGGCGCACGGCAAACTGGGCGGCGACGATATCAATGCCATGATCGAAGGCTTCTTCTTCATCCAGCAACTGCGGCTGCGCAACCAGCGTGCAGGAACCCCGCCCGGCGGCGAGAACCGGGTCGATCCGGACAAGCTCAACGAACTCGACCGGCAGGTGCTGAAAGAAGCCTTCAAGCAGGCGAAGCGGCTGCAGTCGCGGCTGCAGCTCGAATACCGGCTCTGAGCAAGCTTTCTTCACAAGCCATGAACGTCGTCGCGGTGCCGCTGCGCACCCCGCTGTTCCGCGGCGAGCGACGGCTGCGCATTGCACTCGTCGGCCTGCCCGGCGGCGGCAAGACGACGCTGTTCGAGGCCGTCTCCAGCACGGCGCCGCAGAGCGGCGAACTGAGAGGGGCGCACGGCGTCTACCGCGAGTGCACGGTGCAGATCGGCTTTGACGAGGCCAGCGTGGTCGACCTGCCGGGCATACATTCGCTGCACCACCTGGAAGGCGATGATCTGCTGGCGCTGAAGTACCTGCTCTGGGGCAACGAGCGCCCGGCCGTCTCGCAGCATGAACGCTCCGGTCCGCCGGTGCCCTTTGCGCCCCCCGATTTGATCATCCAGGTCGTCGATGCCGGCAACCTGCAAAGCCATCTCGAACTGACGCTGGAACTCAGCCTGCTCGGGCGTCCTCTGGTGCTGGCGCTGAACCGGATGGACGAGGCGGCGAGGAAAGGTCTCTACGTCAATGCCCGGGCCCTCGAGCAACTGCTCGGCATCGCCGTGGTGCCGACCGTGGCGCTGATGGGGCAGGGCCTTGCGGCACTGTTCGACAGGGCGACCCAACTCGCGCGCAAGGAGGCCTGCCCGCTGCCGCAACCGCCCAGCCGGCATATCGCGCAGACCCTCGAGCCGCTTTCGGCGGCGCTCAACCGGGCGGAAATTCATGACGCTTTCCGCCTCCCGCATCCAATGCTGCTGCAGCAGTTCGCCGCCGCCGACGGCTTCATCGAAGAAGAACTGGCACAGCATTTCGCCGCCTTGCTGCCAGAACTGCTTGCCCTGCGCGCCGCGGCCGGTGCGAACCTGCCGCGACCGCTGGCGGAGGAACTGCATGCCGACCGCCACCACCGCGCCGCCAGCCTGGTCGAAGCGGCGCAGCGCTGGGGGTCCCCGGGGCAGGCGCGAGGCTGGCGCTTCTGGCTCGACGAACTCTTCCTCCATCCGCAGTGGGGGCTGATCGGCAGCCTCGCCGTGTTTGCCGCGGTGCTGTTTGTCGTTTTCGAGATAAGCGGCTGGATCGATGCGATGACCACGGTTCGCCTGACCGAAGCCTTTGCCGGCTGGCAGCCGGTATCGACTGCGGGCGTGGTCGGGCGCGCCGTGGTGGATGGCCTGATCGGCCTGACCGGCATCGTGGTGCCTTACATGATTCCGCTGGTGGTATTGCTGGTCAGCCTGGAGCAGGCGGGGCTGATGCAGCGCATCGCCTTCGTCGTCGACCGCGGCTTCCACCAGATCGGCCTCCATGGCGGCGTCGCGGTGCCCTTCCTGCTCGGGCTCGGCTGCAACGTGCCGGCCATCTCCGGGGTGGCGCGGACCACTCGCGGCCGCGAGCGCGTCATCGCCTCGGTGCTGATCACCTTCGTCCCCTGTTCGGCGCGCTCCGCGATCATCCTCGCGGTCGCCGGCAAATATCTCGGCGTGGGCGGGGTGTTCGGCATGTTCGTCCTGACCCTGGTGCTGATCGCCGTCATGGGCCGCCTGCTGTCGCGCCGCAAGCG
>CAIZKA010000332.1 GCA_903933395.1 uncultured beta proteobacterium
CAGCGCCGACTATCGAACTGTGCCGCGGCTCCAACCAGTTGGCGAACAGCGTCAAATCGCTGCGATAGCTGCCCAGCGTGTTCTTCGACAGTCCGTCGGCGAGCCACAAGGCGTCTACGAATTCGTCGATCAGTGCGGCATCAGCCGTGTTCATGCTGCAATAGCCACTTCTTCACCTCCAGCAGGAAGCCCCCGCCCTGCTTGCCGAAGCCGCCCAGCGCCTGATTCGCCGCGATGACGCGATGACAGGGCACCACGATAGGATAGGGATTGGCGCCGCAGGCGTTGCCCACCGCGCGCGGGCCGCTGTGGATCAGCGTTGCGACCTCGCCGTAGCTGCGGGTCTCGCCGAGCGGAATCGACGCGACCACCGCCCATACCCGGCGCTGGAAGTGCGTTCCGGCGGGCGCCAGCGGCAGGCCGAATTCGAAGTTCGGGTCTCTCAGCCAGCCGCGCAGCTGGCGCACGGCCTCCTTTGCCAGCGGGGCCTTCGGCGCGATCTCCATCTGCGGCTCCAGATACTCGATGGCGGTGATCTCGTCGTCGTTGCAGCGGATGCCGATGGCAAAAGTCGGCGCTGACAGGACGGCGGCATAGGGCTTCATGGCGAGCACTCCCTGATTTCAATTACGGCGTTATTGTCGAGCCCCGGCAGATGATCCGCAAGTGGCCGGCAGAGGGTTGCGGTGCACAGCGTGTAGCCGCCGGCATGCGGCGAGTGGGACAGGCGCAGCACAGCCTGCGGCGGCAAAGCTGGGCGGTAATGCCAGACGCCGTTTTTCAGCACCGCGCCTACCGGCGGTTCCATGCCGGCGCCGCTGCCGCGGATGCGCGCCTCGGTGATCATCAGGGCGCGGCCTTCGATGCGCCAGTCTTCCTCCCAGCGAATTTTTTCGATCGAGTGAATCCAGCTCAGGGTGAAACTGTCGATCGCGAGCGAGGCGGCGACCGCACCCGCCGCGAGGCAGAGGCTCATGCCGCGGCGAGGCGCCGGCTGCGGACCATGTGCCAGATCACGAAAATCACGCTCATGCCGAAGCCGATCTCGTCGGTCAGCGGAATTGCCGCGACCAGCAGGAAAGCCGCGGACGCGGCGAAGGCACGTTCGATCATGTTGAGCGGCGCGAACAGGAAGCCGATGGCAGCCGCGCCCCACAGCATGATCGACACCACCGCCTTGAACACGATGTAGGCGACGGCGACGACGGTCCAGTCGCCCTGCAGCATCAGCGCCGGCGTATACACCGCCATGTAGGGAATGACGAAGCCGGCGATGGCGATCTGCACCGCCTTGATGCCGATCTTCATCGCCGATTCCTTGGCGATCGAGGCGGCAGCGAAGGCCGCCAGCGCCACCGGCGGCGTCAGGTCGGCCATGATGCCGAAGTAGAAGACGAACATGTGGCTGACGATCAGCGGCACGCCGAGCTTGAGCAGCGCCGGCGCGGCGATGGAGCTGGTGATGATGTAGTTGGGAATGGTCGGGATGCCCATGCCCAGCACCAGGCAGACCAGCATGGTCAGCACCAGCGAGAAGAACAGGCTTTTCTCGCCGACGCTGAGGATGAAGCCGGCGAAGGAGGACGCCGCTCCGGTCAGTGTCAGCACGCCGATGATGACGCCGACGATGGCGCAGGCGACGCCCACCGGCAGCGCCTGGCGTGCACCATCGACCAGGCTCATCTTGAGCAGGTGCAGGGTCTTCATGCCGCCCTTGAGCGCGAAGGTTTGTGCCACCAGTGCGGCGATCAGCGCCAGCAGCGGGTAGATGCCCCAGGTTTCCATGTTCTTTACGAACACCGCGGCGGTAAGTCCCAGCGCAAACCAGAACACGTAGCGGAAGGCGGTGCTGGAAACGCGCGCGGCGATCGCGGCGCCGAGGATCAGCACGGCAGTCAGCACCAGCCCGATCATGCCGGCGAACATCGGTGTGAAGCCGTTGAACAGGGTCCACACCAGCACCACCAGCGGCAGCAGCAAATACCAGTTGTCACGCATCGCGTGCCAGGGGTTGGGGCAGTCTTCCTTGGGCAGCCCGACCAGATTCTTGCGCCCGGCTTCGAGGTGCACCATCCAGAAGGCCGTGACGTAGTAGAGGATGGCCGGGATCGCGGCGGCCTGGACGATGTCGGCATAGGGCACGTTGATGTTCTCGGCCATGATGAAGGCCACCGCGCCCATCACCGGCGGCATGATCTGGCCGCCCATCGAGGAGGTGGCTTCCACCGCGCCGGCGAAGACGCCGGAGTAGCCGAACTTCTTCATCAATGGAATGGTGAACTGCCCGGTGGTCAGTACGTTGGCCACGCCCGAGCCGGAGATGGTGCCCATCAGCCCCGAGGAGATCACCGCGACCTTGGCCGGGCCGCCCTTGGTGTGGCCGACGAAGCCCAGCGCCAGCGAGTTGAACAGGTTGATCATGCCGGCGTGTTCGAGAAACGACCCGAACAGGATGAACAGAAAGATGTAGGTCGCCGAGACCAGCGTCGGGATGCCGAAAATGCCTTCGGTGCCGAGCGCCAGTTGATTGATGATCTGGTCGAAGCCGTACTCGCGGTGGCCGAGGCTGCCCGGCAGCAGATGGCCGAACACGCCGTAGAGCAGGAAGGTGCCGCAGACGATCGGCAGCGCCAGGCCGAGGATGCGCCGCGCCGCCTCGAAACACATGATCACCAGCGCGGTGCCGACGAACAGGTCGGCGCTGCTCGGGTCGCCCGAACGCTGGATCAGCTCGGCCTCGAACACCCAGTGATAGGTCGACAGCGCCAAGGCGCCTGCGGCCAGCGCCGTATCGCCAGCGCCGACTTTCGACAGCCGGCCCGAGCTCTTGAACGCCGGGTAGAGGATGAAGGTGATGCAGAGCAGGAAGCCCACGTGCAGGCTGCGGATCACCAGGCTGGACAGCGGATGGAAGGCGGCGACGATCAGCTGGTAGCTGGAAAAGGCCAGCGCCAGTCCGTTGAGAACCGTCAGCCAGCCGCCTCCGAGCCGGCGTTGCACGCCATGCTCGGAGAACTCTTCCTGGCCGTGATCGGGAGCGACGCTGTGATCAGCCACAGTAGGTGCGCCGGCTTACTTGATCAGCCCGATTTCCCTGTAATACTTTTCCGCCCCCGGATGCAGCGGCGCCGGTGGCGCCTTGGCGGCGTTCTCCCGGGTGATGGCCTTGGCG
>CAIZKA010000333.1 GCA_903933395.1 uncultured beta proteobacterium
CAGGCTGCTCAACTCGACGGCATCGACGCGGCCGTCGGCGAACAGCGCGACGACGATGATGCGCGCTTTGGCGCGCGGGCTGTCGACCGGGTACATCCGCAGGGGGCGCCCGGGACCGCTGATCGGGGGAAACGTTTCCGTAGCTTGCAGTGTCATCATGATGTGCAGTCCTCAGGCAGCCAGACGCTGCGGTGTGCAGCCGGCCGGGACCAGGCTGACCGGGTGCCCGCCCTGCAAGCGGCGGGCCTTGATGTGCCGGCTATGGGCGCGGGCGATGGCCAGTATTTCCGGCAGGTGCTCTCGCCGCGCCACGCGCGCCACGGTCGCCGGATCGGCATCGCAAAATGCCTTGCAGTCGTTGAGGGTGATCATGTGCTGTCTCCTTGGTTGTTTATCCGCCGCAGCAGGCTTGCTGCGTATGGAGGGCACTTTAAGGAAAACCAGGTTTCGAATAAACAGATGTTTCTGGATACAATGATCCTATTTATTGGAACAGTCGATGACCCCGGACGACCTCAATTTTCGCCACCTGCTCTACTTCTGGGCGGTCGCCAAGGAAGGCAGCATTACCCGCGCGGCGGAACGGCTGAATCTCTCGGTGCAGACCATCAGCACCCAGCTCGGCGTACTCGAGCGGCAACTGGGGCAGGCCTTGTTCGCACCGCAGGGCCGCTCGCTGGTGCTGACCGAAGCCGGGCGCGCCGCGCTGGACTATGCCGATCAGATATTTTTGCTCGGCGAGCGCTTGCGCCACGCCGTGGCCGATCACGCGTCCGGACGCCGTCGCTTTGCCGTGGGACTCAGCGAAGCGGTACCCAAACTGGTGGCCTTCCGCCTTCTCCAGCCGGTGCTGCAGGCGCCGCTGTCAATGCGCCTTGAATGCATCGAAGGCAATTTCGAGTACCTGCGTGCCGAACTGGCGTTGAACAGGCTCGACCTGGTCCTGACGGATCGATCAGCGCCGACCGACGCTCATCTGAAGCTCCAGTCCCGGCTGCTCGGCACGGTCGGCATCGACCTTTACGCCGCTGCCGGACTACATGAACGCTATGCGGCCGATTTTCCGCGGCAGTTGAACGGCGCGCCGGTGCTGCTGCCGGTGCGCAGCAACCCGCTGCGCGGCGCCATCGATGCCTGGTTCGCCCGGCACAACCTGAAGCCGGAAATCGTCGGCGAATTTTCCGACAGCGCCCTGCTGAAGACTTTCGGCCGCGCCGGGCTTGGCCTGTTTCCGGCGCCCTCGGGAATGCATACCGACATCCTGGCGCAGTTCGGTGCCCGCCCGCTCGGCACGCTGAACGACGTCCGCGAGAACTGGTATGCCATCGTCACCCAGCGGCGGATCCAGCATCCCGCCGTCGAGGCCATACAGGCCGGCGGGATTGCCTCGCTACTGGAATAATGCCGGACATCAGGGCCGCACAAAGTCAAGCAGGCGGCTCAGTTCGACGCCGAGCACGATGAACCAGGTGAAGATCGCAATGCCGACGCCGGCGGCGGCGATGTCCTTGATGACCTTGATCTTCTCGTTGTGGCGCGTCTCGACGAAGTCGCAGAGGGCCTCGATCGCGCTGTTGAAGATTTCGGCGACCAGCACGAAGGCAGTCACCACGAGGATCAGCAGGAAATCCACCCAGGCGCGCGCGCCGAAGGCGACCGCCAGCACCACGGCCGACGCCATCAGCTTGTAGGTCACCGACCAGTCGTAGAGCACGGCGTAGCGCAGCCCCGAGATGAC
>CAIZKA010000334.1 GCA_903933395.1 uncultured beta proteobacterium
AAACATCTAACTTAACAGATGCGTGGGGGCAACAGGCGGCAGCGTCGGCTGCCTCGGCAGCAAGTTTACATCGTCAAGGTCAGGCCACCGTCTACGACGAAGATGTGCCCCGTCACGTAGCGGTTGCGCAACAGGCCGAGGGCCGCCTCGACGCAGTCGTCCGGCGTGGCGGAGCGCTTCAGCGGCGCCCGCGTCTTGATTGCTTCGTGCTGTGCCTGCCAGTCCCTGGTCCAGGGCGTTTCGACGAGACCGGGGGCGACGGCATTGACGCGCACCGGCGCAAAGGACTTGGCCAGCAGCCGCGTCATCTGGTTGAGCGCGGCTTTCGCCATCGAATAGGCAATCGAACTGCCCGCCGGGCGCAGGCCGGCGATCGAGGTAATGGTGATCACGTTGCCGTCCTCGCTCTTCATCAGGTGCGGCATCGCCGCCTTGGTCAGCAGCCAGGTACCGGTGACGTTGACGTCGAAGGTCTTGGCGAAGATCTCGTCGGTCAGCGCTGACAGGTCGGTGTGCGGCACGACCGTGGTCCAGCCGGCGTTATTAACCAGGATGTCGAGCTTGCCGAAGCGTTCGAGGGTCGCGGCCAGCAACCGCTCACCCGCCGCCTTGTCGCTGATGTCGGCCTGCACGTAAAGGGCGTTGGCGCCGAGTTCGGCGGCGATGCGCTGGCCGGCTTCGACCGAACTCGCCGAGTTGATCACGACCGATGCGCCGAGGGACGACAGCCGTCGCGCGATGGCCTCGCCGATGCCGCTGCTCGACCCGGTGACCAAGGCCACCTTTCCTGAAAACTCGCTCATCCGTTTCTCCTGGTTGTTTTGCGACCCGCCCCTGCCGCGAAGTATCTGGCCTTCGGCCTGCGACGGCAAGTGCCGACGCTCCTGGCCAAGAACCAAAGCTCGCCGGCCGGTGCTTTGCATGCCTGGGACTCCGCTTCGCGGGCAGGCAACTTGCCACATTCAGGAACTATGCCTACAATGCATGCATTGAAATCATTGAAGGCAATCACATGGCCAATCTGACCATCCGCAACGTCGACGACGACATCAAGAGCCTGCTGCGCCAGCAAGCGGCCCGCCACGGCTGTTCGATGGAGCAGGAAGCGCGCGACATCCTGCGCCGGGCCGTGTCGGCGCAGCCCGCCGGAACCGGCTTCGCCGAGAGGATTCACCAGCGCTTCAAGGGATTGAACGCGGAGGACTTGCCGATCCCGAAGCGTCGAGCAGCTCGACTGCTGGTGATTCCCGAATGAGCACGAGCGGCATCCTGCTGGATACCAACGTTCTCTCGGAACTGATGCGGCCGAAGCCGGCCCCTGAAGTCCTGGATTGGTTTGAACAACAGCAAGGGGCCGCATTTTTTGTTTGCGCAATTACCCGTGCCGAAATTCTGCTGGGCATCGCGCTGCTGCCCGCCGGCAAGCGTCGCAGCGGCCTGGCGGCAACCGCGGAGCAGATGTTCACCGAGGATTTTGCCGGACGCAGCCTGCCGTTCGACGATGGCTGCGCCGCCGAATATGCCTTGCTCGTCGCTTCGCGCATTCGTCAGGGACAGGCAATTTCCACCGAAGATGCGCAGATTGCTGCCATCGCCCTGACCCATGCCCTGCCGCTGGCCACCCGCAATGGCAAGGACTTCAAGGGAATAGAAGGGCTCACCGTGGTGAACCCCTGGGCATAGCCTGGAACCGGCTCAGCCGGTCAGCTTGCGATAAATCTCGGCGATCTTCTGCGGCAGCTTTTTCGCGTCGTCGATCACCGAGTAGTGCGCCGGGCCATAGAGCTGCGGCAGGTAGTCGGCACCGTGGCGGTCGATGGTAACGCAGTAGCTGCGGATGCCCTTTTCGCGCGCTTCGAGCAGGGCGCGACGGGTGTCCTCGATGCCGTAGCGGCCGCGGTATTCGTCGCCGTAATCATCCGGGCGGCCATCCGAAAGAGTGACCAGAAGCTTGTGCCGCGTATTCTGCCGCAACAGCAAGCCGGAGAGGTGGCGCACCGCGACGCCCATGCGCGTGTAGTCCTTCGCCTCTATGCCGGCGATGCGCTGCCGTGTGGCGGCATCGTAGCGATCGGCAAAACGCTTCACCGGATAGATG
>CAIZKA010000335.1 GCA_903933395.1 uncultured beta proteobacterium
CACCACCAGAACCAACAGCCCCAGAATGAAAATGCCGCGACTCGGATCGGAAGCGAAGGCATGCACCGAGGTCAATACGCCGGAGCGGACCAGGAAGGTGCCCAGCAGCGAAAGCGAAAACGCCGCGATGGCCAGCAGCACTGTCCAGTTCTTGAAGGCGCCGCGCTTTTCGGTGACGGCCAGCGAATGGATCAGCGCCGTACCCACCAGCCAGGGCATGAAGGAGGCGTTCTCCACCGGATCCCAGAACCACCAGCCGCCCCAGCCCAACTCGTAGTAGGCCCACCAGCTGCCCAGGGCGATGCCCAGCGTGAGGAACACCCAGGCCGCGGTGGTCCACGGCCGGGACCAGCGTGCCCAGGCGGCGTCGAGACGACCCGAAATCAGCGCCGCAACGGCAAAGGCGAATGCGACCGAGAAGCCGACGTATCCCATGTAGAGCATGGGCGGATGAAAGACCAGGCCGGGATCCTGCAACAGCGGGTTGAGGTCGCGCCCTTCTGCGGCTGCCGGCAACATGCGCTCGAAGGGGTTCGAGGTAAACAGGACGAAGGCCAGCAGGCCGATCGCAACCAGTCCCAGCACCGCCAGCACGCGCGCCACCATGACCTCCGGCAACTGGCGCGAAGCCAGCGACACTGCCGCGCCCCAACCCGCCAGCATCAGCACCCAGAGCAGCAGGGAACCTTCGTGACCGCCCCAGACGGCGGAGAAACGATACAGGGTCGGCAACTGGCTGTTGGAATGGTTGGCGACGTAGCTCACCGAAAAATCGTTGGCGATAAAGCTCTGTGCGAGGCAGGCGAAAGAAACGGCGATCAGCAAAAACTGCGTTTGCGCTGCCGGCCGCGCCAGCGCGATCCACTGCTGCTGCCCGCCGAATTTTCCACCATGGGCCCCGACCAGCGGCAGCACGCCTTGGACGATGGAAACCACGAAGGCAAGAATCAGGGCAAAGTGTCCGAGTTCGGGAGTCATGTTTTTTGTACCTGGTTTATGGCGTGCCTAATGTCCGGCAAATTGGATTCAGTCCCGGCTGCGGTCATCGCATTACGGCTTTGGAGCTGCGACATTAATCCAATCCGGCGAATCCGCACAAGGTCATTTGGGAGCCGGCGCGCCCGGACTTTTCTGCGCTTTCTGTGCCTGGTCTACGGCATGCTGGGCTTCCGGAGGCATGTAGTTCTCGTCGTGCTTGGCCAGCACTTCGGTGGCGACAAATATGCCGTCACCCCCCAACCTGCCTTGAACAACGGCGCCTTTGCCGTCGCGAAAGAGGTCGGGCAGGATGCCGGTGTAGGCCACGGGGATTTCCTTGACGGTGTCGGTGACAACAAAACGCACTGTCATGTCCTGGCGCTTGACCGAGCCCTCCTTGACCAGACCGCCGATGCGGAAGGCCTTACCCTGCGGCGCCTTGCCGGCAAGCACCTCGGAGGGGGTGACATACAGCGCGATGTTGCTGTCGAGGGCGTTGAGCGTCAGCACCGCGGCAAGAGCGATCGAGGCGAGGCCGCCCACAATCAAGGCGATACGTTTCTGTCTGGGTTTCATTGGGTTCTTTGCTGGGATTCGAGTTCGTCGGCGAGTCGTTCGCGGATCAGGCTGCGGCGAACCTCGCTAAGACGCCGCTTTGCCAGGAAAGGTTCCACGATCATGAGCAGCGCGCAGGCACCGAAGCTGCCCCAGACGTAAAACGCGTAGCCGCCCATGGCGAAAAACTCACCCGCGCTAGCCCACTGCATGCTTCACCCATTCCGTGTGTCGTTCGCGTTCGAGGATGATGGCGCGCACCCGCATCAGCGCCACGGCAATGGAATACATCCAGAACGCCATGGCCATCAGCAGCATGCCCCACAGCATGGTCTGCGCCATCGAGGGCGCCTTGTTCATGTTGATCGTGGAGCCCTGATGCAGGGTATTCCACCACTTCACCGAAAAATAGATGATGGGAATATTCACCACCCCCACCAGTGCCAGGATCGCCCCGGCCTTGTCGGCGCGACGCGGGTCATCTATCGCCGCCTGCAGCGCCATGAATCCCAGATAGAGGAAAAACAGGATCAGTTCGGACGTCAATCGCGCATCCCACACCCACCACGCACCCCACATCGGCTTGCCCCAGAGTGCCCCGGTCCACAAGGACAACGCCGCCATCAGCGCCCCGGTGGGCGCCAGCGACTGCGCCATCATGGCCGATACACGGGTATTGAGCGCCAGCCCGAGACCGGCCCAGAAGGCCATGACCATATAGATGAACATCGACATCCAGGACGCCGGCACGTGCACGAAGATGATGCGGTAGCCTTCTCCCTGCTGCGCATCAGTCGGCGCAACGAAGAAGGAGATCCAGAGACCGGAGATGCCGAAGACTGCCGCAGCGGCCCAGAACCACGGAATCATCCTCCCGGCCAGCGGATAGAAGCTCTGCGGGCTGGCAAACTTGAACCAATGAACAATCGACTTTCTCACTCCAACGCAATCCTCAATGCCGCCGTGGTCGCCCACGGCGCAAAAAAAGCGGCCAGCACCAGCATGGCGGCCAGCAAGGACAGATGTCCTCCTACGTCGAGCCCGGCAATATGGGCTTCGACCGCGCCGGCCCCGAAAATCAGCGCCGGAATGTAAAGCGGCAACACCAGCAGCGCCAGCAACACGCCGCCGCCGCGCACACCCAGGGTCAGCGCCGCACCGATCGCACCGATCAGTGACAGCAGGGGCGTACCCAGCAACAGCGCCAAGGTAAGGATGCCCAGGGCCGACGCATCGAGGTCGAACTGCAGACCAAGTAACGGCGCCAGCAACACCAGGGGCAACCCGCACAGCAACCAATGGGCGAGTATTTTACCGGCAACCAGCAATCCCAAGGGGGACGGCGACAAGGCCATCTGCTCCAGCGTTCCATCGACGTGATCGGCCGCGAACAGGCGCGGCAACCCGAGCAGGGTCGCCAGGAGCGCCGCGACCCATAATATCCCGGGGGCAATCTTCTTCAACAGCACAGGCTCTGGCCCGATTCCCAGCGGAAACAGGCTGGTGACGATGACGAAAAAGAACACGGCCGTCAGCACTTCACTCTTGCGCCGCATTGCCAGCAGCAGATCGCGGCGCACCGTGGCGAAAAAGGCGTTCATAGCACCAAAACCTTGCCGCCGGGCACGGGCAGCGGCTGATGGCTGGTCAGCACCGCCATTCCGCCGGCAGACAAATGTTCTGCAATCAGTTCTCCAAGCAGTTTCACGGCCGCTACGTCGAGGGCATTGAACGCCTCATCGAGCACCCACAACACCGCCGGTCGCGTCAGCAACCGGGCCAGCAGCACGCGCCGCTTCTGGCCGGCGGAAAGCACCCGCACCGGAAGTTCCTCGCGACCGCGCAAACCCAGCCGGATCAAGGCGGCCAGGGCGCCGCGTTCGTCGAGCGCAACCCCGTCCAGCGCGGCGGCAAGACGCAAATTCTCCAGCGGTGTCAGATCCTCCTTGACCGCCGCATGATGTCCGAGATAAATCAGGTCGCGGCGGAATTCGACCGAGGGCGTCGGCTCGTTGCGCCAGAAAACCTCTCCCGCGTCGGCCGGCGAGAGCCCGACCAGCAAGCGCATCAGGCTGGTCTTGCCGGACCCGTTCTCACCCTGCACATGCAGCCATTCCCCGGCGGCGAGCGAGAAGCCGACGTCGGCAAACAAGCGGCGTTCACCGCGCGAACAGGCGAGTCCCGAAACATTGAGCATGGCTCAATTGTGCCCGAAACCGGAGGACTAAATCCTGAGTCCGCCAAAACTCGTCATCGCGCAGATGACGATGAAACGCCGCAATTACATGGCGCCGAGGCCTATACAATCGATAAATGCCAACCGCCACGCCCCTTCCCCTGCTCGCCATTACAGCTCTGCTGGCGCTGATGACGGCCGGCGTATTGCTCATCACGGGACAAGCCGCGCCGCAACTGACTGCCCACCTTGCTCTGGCGCTGGGCGTGATGCCGCTGATTCTGGCTGCCATGGGCTATTTCGTGCCCGTACTGACGCGCAGCGGCAGTGCAGGTCCCGCCGCCTGGTGGCCCCCGATCATGGCGTGGGGCGGCGGTGCCGCGGCGATTTTCTCGTTCGCCCGCGATTTTTCGGCGACAGGACTGGTACTGGCGGCGGGGTTGGCCGGACTTGCCGCACTGGGTCTTGGCGGCTGGATCCTGAACCGGGCGCGGCACATGCTCGGTCCACGCCATCGGGGGCTGGACTGGTATCTGGCCGCGCTCGGCTTTTTGCTGCTGGCACTGTTGGCCGTCCTCCTGATGCCGCTCTTCCCCGGCCAGCGCAGCGCCCTGCGCCTGTTTCACCTGCATGCCAATCTGCTCGGCTTTGTCGGCCTCACCGCCCTGGGCACCTTGCAAGTGCTGCTGCCCACCTGCGTGGGGAAGCCCGATCCCGATGCCGCGTTGCGTCTGCGGCGAGACCTCAAGTGGGCAGCGGCCGGTGCGCTGCTGATCGCTACCGGCGTGGCGGCGCGCCTTCCAGGCCCCGGTGGCATGGCCGGACTGGTGCTTGCCCTGCTGGGTACCCTGCTTTACGGCGTCGTGATTCTACGGATGCTGCAGGCATGGCAGTCCCGGTTTGGCAAGGATCTGTTCCAGTTGCACGGGGCAGCGCCCTCTTTGACCATGGCGGGAGTAGGCTTGCTAGGCCTCCTGATATTGGGCGTGGCGCACGGTTTCGGCTGGCTTCCGGCGCGCCCCGCCGTCGCCGGCTTTGTCATCGCTTTCCTGCTGCCGCTGGTGAGTGGAGCGGCCGCCCAGCTTTTGCCGACCTGGCTGCGGCCGGGCGCACAAAACGCCTGGCATCACGCCCTGCGCACGCGGCTTTGCCGCTGGGGCGGAGCACGCGGCCTGCTGTTGCTTCTATTGGGGATGATTGCGTCAATATCGTGATTGCCGGCAAAGAGGCACGTCCGGAATTGGAAATGCCGCCGCCGATGGGTTCGCCATTGTCATGCCGCCGATTTCGGCCTATATTGTTTAACGTAGGAACTAAAAAAGCCGTCAGCATACGACTTGCCCCCAACAGCAGGAGAAAGAGGAGAGCACCATGGCCCGTAAGAAGAAACTCGATTTCAGCGACATCGGAACCGACCGCAAGAAGGAAAACCTCAACCAGAAGGATTTCTGGGCGAGGTATGGAGTCACCCAGTCGGGCGGCTCCCGCTATGAGTCCGGCCGCAACATTCCCAAGCCGCTGGCAATTCTGCTTTGGCTGCACCGCTCCGGGAAGATCAGCGACAAGGATCTCGACGCTGCGGTGAAGTAAGCTGCCGTTGGCTCCTTCAGCGTTCCGGAGGCTGACCTGACTGGAACGGCAGGAGGTATCGGTAGGGTTGAACGGCAGGGCAGCGGCTGTCTGGCCGGCGGGATTGGTTGCGTGCCGCTTGTCGCTGCCGTGGTTCGATCCGGAGGGGATTTGGACCAAAAAAAGCTCCGTGAGGAGCTTTTTTCTTCGCCTTATCTGGCGGCGGCGAGATTGTCGCTGACGCGCCAGCCGAGCGCGGCGAGTTCCTGCTGCGCACGCGGCGTCGTCTTGCCCGAGATCAGCAGCCAGCGCTCGGTTCCCGCCAGGTCGGTGCGGCGCGCGAAATCATCGACCGGCTTGACCCACGGAACGTAATCGAGCGGCGCCGCTACGATCAGCTTGCCGTCGCGCGTCTCGCCCGCGATGACGTTGTCGGCGCCGCGTATCTTCGCCAGCGGTGCGGTAGTGCGATTGTACTGCGCGAGCATCATGACAGAGTTATTGACGTAGCGAGCCTCGGTCTCCGAGGCGGCACGCGCGGCGAATACTATCGCTTGATCGCGTCCCGCAATATTACCCAGCGATTCGAGTGCCAGCACCAGTGCCGTCTGCAGGGTCGGCGTGAAATAATTGTTGCGCATGAATGTGCGCACCGGCAGGCCTTCGATGCCCATCTTCTTCAGCCGGGCTTCATTGCGCGTGCCGATGTCGATCGGCGGCGTCTGATACGCTTCGCGCGTCGCCTGCTCATTGAACTCCTGCGCGTAATACAGCGGCGCAATCACCGAACTTAGTACCACATTGACCGGGAAAGTGCTGACGAAGGTAACCGAGGCGACGTCGCCCAGCTTGTCGGAGAGCGCGCCGTTGAAGGTATAGGGATCGACCTTCAGCCGTTGTGCCCATTGGCGGCGCTGGTCGTTGTAGCCGAGCGGATCGCCAATGAACGTGCGCGGTGCGGCCGTGCCGAGGGGGGGTGCAACCGGCTTGAAGATCTGCTTCTCCGCCGGCGCATTGTTGGCCAAGGTATCTCCCGCGCGGTTTACCGACTGTTCCGCCACTCGCCCGACACGGCTGGCGATGAGGCCGATGCCGGAGAAAACATTGCCGGTGGTTTCCAGCGGGCTCTCGATGAATTGACCCACGGCCTTGACCGGTGCGACTACGGCCGTACCGGCCGCCTTCATGAACTCATCCGACTTGCTGACTTTTTCGAGCTGCTCGAATGCCGGTAGCTCGGATACGCGGATGATGAGCATCTCGTGTCCGCGTGCCACCCACGTGCCGTATTGCGAGCGGATGGTGAAATCCGGCTCCGCGCCCGCTATCGTGACATTCTCGTCAACGCTGTGGAACGGGCCCTTGAGCAACGCAACAGGCACCAACTCGCTGGCCTTCAGGTTGCCCGGCGTCTCGTAGTTTTGTGCGGCTGCGGTAGCGGCTGTCGCCAATACGGTGGCGGCCAAAAGAGCTCGGCATAGTACGGTGCGATTCATCGTCATGGTCATATAGCTATCCTCTGCGGTGCTGCAGAAAAACGGCCTCCATCGCTGGAGGCCGCATGAATACTGGTGGGTTGTGAGTGGCTCGAACACTCGACCTACGGATTAAGAGTCCGCTGCTCTACCAACTGAGCTAACAACCCGAACGGAAAACCGGGGGAATTGAACTTGCCTTGATATGCGTAGCGACTACCTGCTAACGATAACTCGACCCGCTCTCAACCCGTTTCAGACATGCCCGGCAGCCTTTAACGGTCCCGACAAGGCGCGAATCTTACCAGAATCCAGGATCGAGGCAATTGTGCGCGCGGCATGCCGGTCACGACTTGCTTTACATGTTGAAACAATTCCTTACCTTCCCGGAAGTGCGAACTTGCTAGTCTGAACTCCTGTGCAGCAATTGGAGTGAAAAATCATGAGAACACTGGCCCATGCAATCGGAACATTGGTTCTGATCCTGTTTGGAACGCTGATGAGTGGCACAGCGATGGCGGACTACCGTGGTCATGCTTACGGTCATGGCCATAATCATGGCCCGACCGTACGCGTCGGCTTTTCTTACGGCTTACCTATTTACGCGCCCCGTTATTTCCCGGCGCCCTTTTACGCTTTTCCTGCCTATGCAGTCCCCGTCCCGGTTTATGCATATTCTCCGGCGGTGGTCCGGTATTCCCCGGCGCCGGTTTATATCGAACGGAGCATCGCTCAGGCGGAACCCGCTCCGTCCCAGGCTCAAAGCGACTGGTACTACTGCACCGGCTCGCAAACTTATTATCCCTACGCCAGGGATTGTCCGGGCGGCTGGCAACGTGTGCCGGTACAACCATCCTCCCGTTGATGGTCCGGAGATCCGGTAATGTTTAAACGGTTGTGCTTTTCACCCTTTGCGGCCCATGCGCCAACGACCGGTTTGGCGGAAGTCGTTTGCCCAGCCTGCGAACGGGAAGACCGGCACTCTGCGGCGGCGGCGTTTTTTGGCGTCCGCCGGGCAGTCTCAGGACTGAGGGCGCGGTATGTTGGTGGGTCGGGCGAGATTCGAACTCGCGACCAACGGATTAAAAGTCCGCTGCTCTACCGACTGAGCTACCGACCCCCCTTTGAAGAGGGGCGAATGTTAGCGACTACCCCTCCCCCTGTCAAACCACAATCCTGCATTTGCGCTGTCATTGCAGCCACAGGACTACCGACGTTTAGCGCCCCGGGCCAGCCTCGCAAACGGGGTTTTCTGTCTGGCGTAATCGCCACGGACGGGCTAATCTCAAAGCATGGGATTGTGCTTGGTGTTACACGCAGAACGGGGGTTGAACTTTCCTGCCGCTCGCAGCCCGAAGCTTCTTATATGTCTTGAGAGTGCGTGAAATGAAGAAAACTTTGTTCTCTATGGCTTTGACGGCTCTGCTGGTCGTCGCCATGCAAGCCTCAGCCGCGCCGCCGCCCCGACCTGCCGGAGCTTACCGCGGCCCGCCGCCCGGCGGCGGCCATTATGCCGGGCATCACGTTAGGCATGGCGGCTACTGGGGACCCAGGGTTGGCATCTACTATGGTCCGGGCTTCGGCTATTGGGGTGCCTGGAACTATGGTTGGGGCTTGGGTTATGGGGTTCCATATCCCTATGCTTATCCTTACCCTGCAGCCTATCCTTTTGCCTACGCCCCGGTAGTGATCAACTCCACACCGATCGCGCAAACCTACATCCAGCAGGAGCCGGTTGCAGAAGCGGCGGTACAACCCGCACCGACCGTCAATTATTGGTATTACTGCTACCAGCCCGCAGGCTATTTTCCTTACGTCCAGAACTGTGACCAGCCTTGGGTGAAAGTGATCCCGCAGAACCCCGGCAATCAACAATGAAAATGGCCCGCGACATCCTGATCGACATTCCCATGAAGACACCACGAATTTCAATGATTGCGGCTGCAGGGCTCGCGTTGGCTCTGGGCGGTTGCGCAACGACGCCGACCGCACCCAACGTGATGGTATTGCCGGGCTCTCAAAAAAGCCCTGACCAGTTTCAGGTCGACGCCAATTTCTGCCAGCAGCAGGCGCAGGCATTGTTGGCCAATGACGCGCAGGCCGCCAATAACCAGGCGGTGGCGAATGCCGCGATTGGCACGTTCATC
>CAIZKA010000336.1 GCA_903933395.1 uncultured beta proteobacterium
AAGCCGCTGGCGGCGATACGCGCCGAGGCAGAGGCACAGGCGCCGGCACGCGGATTTGTCGATGCAATCAGGACAAGAGTCGCCGCTGGTACGGCGGTGATTGCCGAGATCAAGAAGGCCAGCCCGTCGAAAGGCGTAATCCGCGCCGACTTCCGCCCCGCCGAGATCGCTGCCGACTACGAGCGCCACGGCGCGACCTGCCTCTCAGTACTGACCGACAAACCCTTCTTCCAGGGCGATGCGGCCTACCTGCGCGAGGCGCGTGCCGCCTGTGCGCTGCCGGTGCTGCGCAAAGATTTCCTGGTCGATCCGTATCAGGTGTATGAGGCGCGCGCCATGGGCGCCGACGCCATCCTCCTGATCGTCGATGCCCTGTCGCTGCCGTTGATGCAGGAGATGGAGGCCATCGCTTTTTCCCTCGGCATGTCCGTGCTGGTGGAGTGCCACGACGCCGCCGAACTCGACATCGCGCTGCAATTGAAAACTCCGCTGGTCGGCATCAACAACCGCAACCTGCGCACCTTCGAAGTCAGCCTCGACACCACGCTGGCCCAGCTTGGCCGCATCCCGGCAGACCGCATCGTGGTCACCGAATCCGGCATCCTCGCCCCGGCCGACGTCTCGCTGATGAGCTCGCGCGGCGTGCATGCTTTCCTCGTCGGCGAAGCCTTCATGCGCGCGCCCTCGCCGGGTGCGGAACTGGCCAGGCTGTTCGCCTGAGCCCCGGAAGAGTCGGCGCCCGCGCTACGGCGATTCGACGCTCAGGCGCAGCTGTTGCCGGTCGAATCCGGCACGCCCAGCTTCTTTAAAATCATATCCAGCGGGCAGAACTTCGTGAAGCCGCTCTGGAACAGGTTGGCGCCGACAAAGGCGGTGAACCACAGCCACGACAGCTTGCTCATGTCGGCCTGGCCCATGACGTGGGCAAGGACGAGCGAAGTCATGATGAAGAATCCGGCGACGATGCGCACGATTTGATTGACGGTCATGTGAAGCTCCTCATTGGGTTTTGACGATGCGGCCTTGCATCGCCGCGTAATAGAGCACCGGGATCACCACCAGCGTCAGCATGGTTGAGACGAGGATGCCGAAGATCAGGGACAGCGCGAGGCCGGCGAAGATCGGGTCATCGACGATGAACAATGCGCCGAGCATGGCCGCAAGGCCTGTCAGCACGATGGGCTTGGCGCGCACCGCGGCGGCCTGGATCACGGCTTCGGCGAAGTCCATGCCGCCGGCCACCTGTTCGTTGATGAAGTCCACCAGCAGGATGGAATTGCGGACGATGATGCCGGCCAGCGCGATCATGCCGATCATCGAGGTCGCCGTGTATTGCGCGCCGAACAGCGCATGGCCCGGCATCACGCCGATGATGGTAAGCGGGATCGGCGCCATGATAATCAGCGGCACAAGGTAAGACTTGAACTGCGCCACCACCAGCAGGTAGATCAGGATCAGGCCGACGGCATAGGCCGCGCCCATGTCGCGGAAGGTCTCGAAGGTGACCTGCCACTCGCCGTCCCACTTGATCGAGTACTGGGCGTAGGGGTCCTTCGGCTGCTTGAAGAAGTATTCGCCGAGCGTGCCGCCCTGCGGCAGCGAAACGCCGGCCAGCTTGTCGCGGATGTCAAACATGCCATACAACGGCGAGTCCAGCTTGCCGCCCATGTCGCCGGTGACGAAGACTACCGGCAGCAGGTCCTTGTGATAGATCAGTTTCTCGCGCAGTTGGCGCCTGACCTCGACCACTTCGGAAACCGGCACGAGCGCGCCATCGCGGCCGCGCACCTTGAGCTTGAGCAGCTGGTCGATGCTGTTCTGGCGCTCGGCCGGCAGCACGATGCGCACCGGAATTTCGTACTTGGCGTCACCGTCATGCACCGGAGTCACATCCTCGCCGGAGAGGCCCATGCGCACCACCTCGACGATGTCCTTCTGCGCCACGCCGAGCAGCGCCGCCTTGGCTTGCGTCACGCGCAGCACCAGCTTTTCGGCATCCTCGTCGATCGTGTCGTCGACGCCGATGATGTCGGCCGTACCCTCGAAGGCGGCTCGCACCTGTTTCGCTACGGCGATCTGGCCCGCATAGTCGGGACCATAGACCTCGGCGACGATGGGCGACATGACCGGCGGGCCGGGCGGCACTTCGACGACCTTGGCGTTACCGCCGTATTTGAGCGCCACGGCGACCACGCGGTCGCGCACCGAGACGGCGATTTCGTGGCTCTGGCGATGACGATGCTTCTTGTCCACCAGATTGACCTGGATGTCGCCCATTTCCGGCGCGCTGCGCAGGTAGTACTGGCGCACCAGACCGTTGAAATTGATCGGCGCGGCGGTGCCGGCATAGGCCTGGTAGTCGGCGACTTCCTCGACCTGGGCAATTTCGGCGGAAATCTCGCGCAGCACCTTCGCAGTTTCTTCGAGCGGTGTGCCGACGGGCATGTCGAGCACGATCTGGAATTCGCTCTTGTTGTCGAAGGGCAGCATCTTCAGCACCACCAGCTTGAAAAAGCCGAGGCTGACCGATGCCAGGATCGCGACCAGGATGCCGAGCCACAGCTTGCGTCGCGCCGCGGACCCGGTACGCGGATCGAGCAGTGGCGTCATCAGGCGGCGGAAAAATCTATCTGCCACAGAGGGCACAGAGGACACAGAGGGAAAAGCCTTGGGGTCTTTCTCTGTGATCTCTGTGTCCTCTGTGGCTAATTGGGTTTTCATCAGTTTCAATGCCAGCCAGGGCGTGATGACGAAGGCAATCGCCAGCGAGATGAACATGCCCATCGAGGCATTGATCGGAATCGGGCTCATGTAGGGGCCCATCAGACCGGTGACGAAGGCCATCGGCAGCAGCGCCGCGATCACGGTAAAGGTGGCGAGTATCGTCGGTCCGCCAACTTCATCGACGGCCGGGGGAATGATTTGCCACAGCGGTTTGTCCGGATGCAGCAGGGACCAGCGGTGGATATTCTCCACCACCACGATGGCGTCGTCGACCAGGATGCCGATCGAGAAGATCAGCGCGAACAGCGAAACCCGGTTGAGCGTGAAGCCCCAGGCCCAGGAGGCGAACAATGTTGCCGCCAGTGTCAGCGTCACCGCCGCGCCGACAATCACCGCCTCGCGCCGTCCGAGCGCGACCAGCACCAGAAGAACGACGAAGGCCGTGGCGAAAACCAGCTTGCCGATCAGCTTCTGTGCCTTGTCGGTGGCTGTGGCGCCATAGTTGCGCGTCACCGTAAACTCGACGCCTTCCGGAATCACCGTGCCCTTGAGCGCCTCGGCGCGGGCGATCACGGCTTCGGCCACGTCGGCGGCGTTGACGCCGGGCTTTTTCGATACGGACAGCGTCACCGCCGGAAACTCCGCCTTGCGGTCACCGTGCCAGACATAGCGCGTCGGCTGATCGGCGCCGTCGACCACTTGCGCGACGTCGGCCAGGTACACCGGCTTCTTCTCGAAGACGCCGACGACCAGGCGTTTCACGTCGGCAGCCGACTCGATGTAGGTACCGGTCTGTACCAGCAGTTCCTTGTTGCCCGCAACCAGCGCACCCGCCGGCTGCGAGGCGTTCGACACCTGCAACGCGGCCTTGAGGTCCTGCGCCGTGATGCCGTGCGCATTCATGCGATCGGCGTCCATGACGACGCGGATCACGTGGCCGGGACCGCCGATGGTCGCGACGTCGCGCGTACCGGGGATGCGCTTGAGGTCGATCTCGGTGGCACGCGCCACCTGCTGCATCTCGAAAGCCGATTTCAAGGGATCGGCGCTGTGAAAGGTCAAGGTCACGATCGGCACGTCGTCGATGCCCTTGGGCTTGACGATGGGATCGAGCACGCCGAGGTTGGGCGAAAGCCAGTCGCGGTGCGAATTTATCGTGTCGTAGAGCCGCACCAGGGCCTGGATCGGATCCTCGCCCACCAGGAACTGCACCGTGATCACCGCCATGCCGGGGCGCGACACGGAATACAGATGCTCGATGCCGGCGATGCGCGACAGCACCTGCTCGGCGGGGCGGGCCACCAGCGCCTCGACGTCCCTCGCCGACGCGCCTGGGAAAGGCACGAAGACATTCGCCATGGTGACGTTGATCTGCGGCTCTTCCTCGCGCGGGGTGATCAAAGTGGCGCCGATACCGAGCAG
>CAIZKA010000337.1 GCA_903933395.1 uncultured beta proteobacterium
ATTGACCACGCTGGTGGCCATGCCGGAAAGCTGCGGCGGATTGACTTCCTTGGCACTGGCCCAGGACAGCGTGAAGCCGGCCGTGGCCAGCCCCATCAGGACGCAGAGCGCGTAGGACGCCGCCAGCGGCATCGGCCCGTCCGCCCGCCACGTGACCCAGAGCCAGGCACACCAGCCCAGCACATGCGCGCCGGAAACGGCAAGCGCCACCGACTTGCGCCGCCCCACCGCGTCGGAAACGCGGCCCCACAGCGCCGAGCCGACCGCAAAGCCGAGGAAGTAAATGCTGACGTGATTGGAAGCCACCGCACGCGACATGGCGTGCATCTGGGTCAGGTAGGGCACGGCCCAGAGTCCGGCGAAGGCGAAGAAGGCGCCGGAAAGCCCGGCGTTGGCGAAAAAGCCGGGCCACGTGGAGCGATTCTTCAGCACCGATACCAGGCCGGAGAGCCATGCCGCGCGATCGACCTTGCCCGCCGGCGTTTCGATCACCCAGGCACGGCTGGCGAAGGCCAGCGCGAACGAGAGGATTCCGACCACGACGAAGACCTGGCGCCAGCCCGCGGCCTGGGTCGCCCAGGCCAGCGGCGCACCGGCCAGGATGGAGCCGAGGTTGCCGATCAGCATGCACAGGCCGGTCAGGGTGGCGAAGCGGCGCTCGTCGAAACCGATCGCCAACAGTTTCAGCATGGCGATGAAGGTGACGGACACGCCAAGGCCGACCAGCGTGCGACCGACGAAAGCCAGTTCGAAACTCGGCGCCAGACCGAACAGGATCGCACCGACGCCGGCGATCAAGCCGCCCCAAAACAGGATGCGGCGCGGCCCGAGCGTGTCGGCCAGCACCCCGGTGGGAATCTGCATCAGCGTATAGACGTAGAAATAGGTCGCCGCCAGCGTGCCAAGCTGTGCGCCGCCAATGGCAAAAGTGGCTTGCAGATCACCGGAGATCGCTGCCGGCGCGACACGGTGAAAAAAGGACAGCAGGTAGGCGGCAACCGCCATGCCGAGGCCGAGCAGCACGGCCGGGCGGGTGGCTGCGGGATTCATCTCAGCCTCCTGCCGGGCCGCCCCAAGGGAGGCTGAAGCCAATCACATGGAGATGGCGAAGCCATCGAACCGACGTCACCCCTTCCCTGGGGAAAGGGGTCGGGGGATAGGCCAACATTGTCATTTCCAGACTTCAGGATTGAGCAAATTAGGTGGCCGCTGCCCGGAGAGCGCCGCGATCAGGTTGTCGGCCGCGGTCATTGCCATGGCCATGCGCGTCGCACGCGAACTGGAACCAATATGCGGGGACAAGGCGACATTGTCGAGTTCAAGGAAACCCGGGTTGAATTTCGGCTCGCCCTCGAACACATCGATTCCGGCACCGGAAAGTCGGCGCTGGCGCAACGCCGAAATCAGCGCTTCGTCATCGACGATGCCGCCGCGGGCGACGTTGATCAGGTGCGCGGTGGGTTTCATCAGCGCCAGCTCGGCGGCGCCGATAGTGTGATGCGTTGCCGGCGAGTAGGGCAGCAGCAGCACGAGGAAATCGGACTCGCGCAACAGGGATTCCTTGTCCACCCAGGTCGCGCGAATGGCGGCCTCCTGCTCGGCGGCCAGCGGCGTGCGATTGTGATAGATCACCTTCATGTCGAAGCCGAGCGCGCGCCGCGCCACGGTCTGGCCGATGCGGCCCATGCCGAGGATGCCCAGCGTGGCGTGATGGATGTCGCTGCCCAGCCACTGGATGAACTGCCAACCCTTCCATTCGCCATTGCGCAGCCAGCGCTCGGCCGCCGGCAATCGCCGCGCCGTCGCCATCAGCAGTGCCCAGGCGAGATCCGCCGTGGTGTCATCGAGTACGCCGGGCGTGTTGGTCGCCATGACGCCGGCACGGGTGCAGGCCGCAAGATCGATATTGTTGTAGCCGACGGCGAAATTGCAGAGCGCCTTCAATCCCGGCGCGGCGGAAATCACCTCGGCCATCAGCGGATCGGTGGCCGCGGTCAGCGCCCCTGCCTTGTCCGCCAGCCGCGCCTTGAGACCTTCGATGCCGAGCACCGTATCGCCCTGGTTGTCATCCACCTCGAAGTGCCGGCGCAGGCGCTCCAGCACTTCGGGGAATACTTCGCGAGCAACCAGAATCCTCGGTTTCATCAGTTACCGTACAAGACGCGCGGCAGCCACATGCCGATGCCGGGGAACATATAGAGCAGCGCCAGGGCGAAGACCTGAATGCCCATGAAGGGCATCATGCCGGCGAAGATCTGGTTCAGCGTCACGTGCGGCGGGGACACGCCCTTCAGATAGAAGGCCGCCATCGCCACCGGTGGCGAGAGGAAAGCCGTCTGCAGATTGAGCGCCACCAGCAGGCCGAAAAACAGCGGATCGACGTGGAAATGCGGCAGCAGCGGAATGAAGATCGGCATGAAGATGACGATGATCTCGGTCCACTCCAGCGGCCAGCCGAGGATGAAGATGATGAACTGCGACAGCAGCATGAACTGCAGCGGCGTCATGTTGAGCGAGAGCACCCATTGCTCGACCAGATTCTGCCCGCCCAGCAGGGCGAAGGCCGCGGAGAAGATCGAGGAACCGACAAACAGCCAGCAGACCATGGCCGAGGTTTTCGCCGTCAGGAACACCGACTCCTTGACCACGGTGAAGTTGAGTTGCTTGTAGGCGGCGGCGAGGATAAACCCGCCGGCCGAACCGAGGGCCGCCGCCTCGGTCGGGGTCGCGAAACCGAAGACGATGCTGCCCAGCACGGCGAGGATCATCAGCGCCAGCGGGAAGAACGATCCCAGCAGCATCTTGAACACTTCGAGGCGAACGAAGGTGAAGATGGTGTAGAAGCCGATGGCGCTGGCGACGCTGGCCCCGAACAGGACCCAGTACCAGACCGGAATGGGCAGGCGCTCGGCGCCAACAGTCGGCGCTGGCGACACGGCAGCCTTGGCTGCCGGCTTTGCCGGAACCGCAGCAACTTTTGCTGCAGGCGGCTCCTTGACACCCTCGGCAGTCGGTTCCTTGAGTCCGCCCCCTGCTTCCTTGGGCGGCTCCTGCAACCCCCCGGATTCCTTGGGCGGTTCCTGTAGCCCCCCGGTTTCCTTGGGCGGCTCCTGCAGCCCCCCGGACTCGGCCGGCGCCGGTTCCTCGGCGATGCCGCCGCCCATCTGCGTCAGGCCCGCCGCTTCATTCGTGGCCACGGGCTTGGTGGCCGCGTGCCAGGTGAAAGCGAGGAACAGCACCAGAGCCATGGCCGGCAGCAGGGCGATGAATCCCTGCTTGGCGATCGTGCCGCTACTGATACCCAGATTGCGCGAACCCTTGAACGCACCGATCAGACCCGGCAAAACCCGATGGCTGATCGCCTCGCGCATCTTCTCGTTGGCCGCAGGCAGATCGATGTGCCGCTCTGCCATCGGCAACGGCGGCGCCAGGTGGGGCTTCCACTTGGCGACGATGATCACGTAGCCGATGTAAAGGCCGGCCAGCATGATGCCGGGAAAGAATGCACCGGCGTAGAGCTGCACCACCGATACACCCGCCGTGGCGCCATAAACGATCAGCAATACCGATGGTGGAATCAGGATGCCGAGGCAGCCGCCGGCCGTGATTACCCCGGCCGAAAGGCGAACGTCATAGCCGGACTTGAGCATGGCCGGGAAGGCCAGCAGGCCCATCAACGTCACCACCGCGCCAACGATGCCGGTGGCCGTGGCAAAGATCGCGCAGGTCACCAGCGTCGCCACCGCCAGGGCGCCCGGCACGCGCGCCAGGGCGAGTTCCAGCGCGCGGAACAGCTTCGAGATCAGGTTGGCACGCTCGACCAGATAGCCCATGAAAACGAAGAGCGGGATCGAGATCAGCACGTCGTTGGACATCACCGAATACGCGCGCTGCACCATCAGGTCCAGGGTCTGTCGCTGCGCCAGTTCGGGGTTGCCGCTGCGATAGGCAAGCCAGGCGAAGAACACCCCCATGCCCATCAGGGTGAAAGCGGTCGGGAAGCCGAGCATGATGGCAACGACGACCAGCGAGAGCATCAGCAGGCCGATGTGGCCATTCTGCATGTTGGTCCAGGGCATGAAGATCACGGTGACGGTCAAAATCGCCGCCATCAGCGAGAAGCCGAACCAGAGTTCCTTCCTGATTTTCATTTGGACGCTCCTGCGTGCGCCTGATGCTCCTGCTCCTGGGCGACCACGAATTTGTCGAGCGCAGCGATGTCCTCGTCCCTGACGTGGACCATTTCCTTCAGCTTCGCGACGTCGACTTCCTCGACGTCCTGCTCGCGCGAAGGCCATTCGCCCTGCCGGATGCAGACGATGCAACGGATGATCTCGACCACGCCCTGCAGCAGCAGAAAGGCACCGGCCAGGGGCAGAATGGTCTTGAACGGATACACCGGCGGGCCGTCTGCGGTGACGTTCGAATGTTCGTTGATGGCCCAGGACTCACCGGCGAAATTGTAGCCGGCCCACGCCAGCGCAAAAACCCCGGGGATGAAGAACAGGAAATACAGGGTCAGGTCGATGCTGGCCTGGACCCGCGGTGAAAAAAATCCGTAAAGCACGTCGCCGCGCACATGGCCGTTCTTGGACAGGGTATACGCGCCGGCCATCATGAACACGGTGCCGTACATCATGCTCATGACGTCGAAGGCCCAAGGGTGGGGATTGTCGAAGGCATAGCGCGAAATCACCTCCCAGGTGATCATGAAGGTCAGCGCGACGATCAGCCATGAAAACGTCTGGCCGATGAAGGTGCTGATCCTGTCGATGGTCAACAGAACTTTTTGCATTTGCATGTTTCACCCGCTCAAGGAAAACAACCACCCGGGCCCCGGGCCCGGGTGGTTGCTGAATCACGCCGCGATGAAACCGCTCAAGCCTTCTTCGCGCCGAAGAAATGGCTCACCGCCATGCGCCGGCTGACGTAAACGTCCTGGTCCCACTTCACTGCACGCTCTGCGAACGCTCTTTGCGATGCGGCAATTTCCTTGAACAGCGGATTCTCTGCGGACTTCTTCTCCATGATCTCGGACCACAACGTAAGCTGCTTCTGCAGCACCGCATCCGGGGTCTTGTAGAACGTGACCTTGTCCTTGGTCTGCAGCTCGATGTAGTCCTTCGAGTAGCGGTCGATCGCCTTCCACGACATGTCGGCCGAGGCGGCTTCCACGGCATTGGCGATGATCGACTTCATTTTCACCGGCAGCGCATCGTACTTCGGCTTGTTGAACATGATCTCGAAGGTCTCGGCGCTCTGGTGATAGCTCTGCAGCATGCAGATCTTGGAGACATCGGGAAAGCCGAGCAGGCGGTCGGAGGTCGCGTTGTTGAACTCGGCCGCGTCGAGCAGGCCGCGGTCCATCGCCGGCACGATTTCACCACCGGGCAGCGCATTCACCGCCGCGCCCATGGCCGTAAACAGGTCGATGGCGAGGCCGTTGGTGCGGAACTTGAGGCCCTTGAAGTCCTCCGGCTTGGTAACCGGCTTCTTGAACCAGCCCAGGGGCTGCGTCGCCATCGGACCGTAGAGGAAGGACTGCACCGTGGTAATGCCGATCGAGGCATACAGCTTGGCCAGCAGTTCGGCACCGCCGCCGTACTTGTGCCAGGCCAGCAGCATGTTGGCGTCCATGCCGAAGGCCGGACCGGAATTCCACAGGGCCAGCGCATTCTGCTTGCCGTAGTGATAACCCAGCACGCCATGGCCGCCGTCCAGCGTGCCCTTCGAGACGGCCTCGAGCAGGCCGAAAGCCGGTACCACGGAACCCGCCGGCAGCACTTCGATCTTGAGGTCGCCACCGGTCATGTCATTGACCTTCTTGGCGAAGTCCAGCGCGTATTCGTGGAAGATGTCTTTCGCCGGCCAGGTGCTCTGCCAGCGCATGCTGATCGGACCGGCCTGCGCCTTGGCGATCATCGGGAAACCTGCAGCAACGGCACCCACTGTGCCGGTAGCGGCGGCAGCGAGGAACTTGCGGCGGGACGGTTTCTGCTCGGGTTGCTTGGTGTCGGACATGGTCTCCTCCTGGAGTTTATTGATGAATATGCGGTCGTTTGATCGTCTGCCGATGCGACCTGCGGTGTGGGTTTCGAAACTTCGGTACTGCCACTGACGGACCCACTTTACCAGAAAGAGAATTTGTCTGACAATAGGACAACAATTTAAAAATGCCCATGCCAGCGCCTGCGCCTCCAACTGCCGACCTGAACACCGAAATGAGCCGCATCGCGCGGCCCTTGCGCCTGTCCGAAGAGGTCTCGGGCGATCTGCAGCGCCGCATTGCACGGGGCGACCTCAAGCCCGGCGATCGCCTGCCGACGGAAAAGGCGCTGGGAGAAGTTTTCGGCGTCAGTCGCGCCGTGGTGCGCGAGGCCATTGCGCGGCTCAAGGCTGACGGCCTGGTCGAAACCCGCCAGGGCTCCGGCGCCTTCGTCGTCGAAGCGCCGAAGACCATCAACCTGCGCTTCTGGCTGGGTGCCGGCCCGGAGCTTGAGGAGTTGCGCGACATCTTCGAGCTGCGCGCCATGGTCGAAGGAGCGGTCGCCGAACTTGCCGCACAGCGCCGCGACAAGAAAGATCTCAAGGCCATGGCCGAACAGTTGCAGGCCATGGAAAAAGCGTTGGCCGAAGGTCGCGACGGCACCGAAGCCGATGACAATTTCCACATCGCCATGGCCCGGGCCACGCATAACTCCTACATCGGCCGGCTGGTGGAATTCCTCGGCCGCCATTTCTCCGATTCGCGCAAGCTGTCATGGCACGGCACCCGCAGGGAACTTGCGCATCCGCAGGAGGCGCAGCGCGAGCACCGCGCCCTGTTCGAGGCAATTACCAGCGGCAACGCCGAAGCGGCGCGGCGTTGTGCGCAGGACCACCTGCGCGGCACCGCAGGACGTTTCGGCATCAAGCTGGCGTTCGACCTCGAGCGCGCACCCCCGGCTGCAGGGTCTGCGGCAACCAAAATCCGCAGCAGACGCTAAACTACGCGCCACTTTCGCCACCGATCACGATACTCGTCCCCATGCTCGACATATCCACCGCCGCATTCTGGATAGCGGTACTGCAAATCATCCTGATCGACATCCTGCTCGGCGGCGACAATGCCGTGGTCATTGCACTGGCCTGCCGCAAGCTTCCCCCGGAGCAGCGCAACAAGGGAATTTTCTGGGGCGTGATGGGCGCCATCGGCCTGCGCATCGTGCTCATTTTCTTCGCCCTGCAACTGTTGGCGGTGCCCTGGCTCAAGATCGTCGGCGCCCTGCTGCTGTTCTGGATCGGCGTCAAACTGCTGGTGCCCGAGGACGACGGCCACGGCGACGTGGCAGCAGCAACCTCGCTGGCCGGGGCGATCAAGACCATCATCGTCGCCGACGCGGTGATGAGCCTGGACAACGTCATCGCCGTGGCCGGCGCCGCCAATGGCAGCATGCTGCTGGTCACCTTCGGCATCCTGGTCTCGATCCCGATCGTGGTCTGGGGCAGCCAGCTGGTGCTGAAACTGATGGACCGTTATCCCATCGTGATTACCGCCGGCGGCGCCTTGCTGGGATGGATTGGCGGCGGCATGATGGTCAGCGACCCGGCGCTGCCGGCCGGACTGCTGGATGGCATCCCTTATCCCAAGCAACTGGCGTCGATTGCCGGTGCCGCGGTGGTCATAGTCATCGGCAAATGGGTGGCGATGCGTGCCACACCCCGCGCGGCCGTTGAACTCACCGCCGGCGATTCCACGAAAGGTTGATCATGACGCAAAAATGGCTGGTGCCGATCGATGGCTCCGAGATCGCACTGCACTCGATAAGCTGGATCATCAAGCACGCCGCAGAGTTTCGCGAGCCGCCGCAAGTCCTGTTGATCAACGTACAGGTAACGCTGCCCAGTGACATCGGGCGCTTCATCAATGCCGAAACACTGCGTGAATTTCACCTCGAAGCCGGCACGGCCGCGCTCGCTCCTGCGCGCGACCGGTTGACCGCGGCCGGCCTGATCCCCGAGGTGCACGTCCTGCTGGGCGACCCGGCAACGGCCATCACCGAATTTGCCGACAGCCATGCCTGTAGCCAGATCCTGATCGGGACGCACGGCAACAGCGGGCTGACCGGTACGCTGCTGGGATCGGTGGCAATGAAGGTGGTGCATCGGTCCAGGGTGCCGGTGCTGCTGGTTCGGTAGTCCGCATTGCCGTAGTGCCAGCGCCGACTTTCGCCGATAGCCTGGGCGACAAAACAAAGCGCGGCTTGTTTATGTGGAGCCGCCGCAGGCGGCCTGACTCCGTCACCCCCTTCCACGGGACGAAAGCGGGGTTGCGCGGAGCACTGCTCCGCGCCGCCGCCGGGCGGCTGCGCAAAGCCGGCCGTGGGACGGGGATGGGGGGATGGTGTATCAAGCCCCACCCATCGCGAAACGACGGGTGGGAAGTCCGCCGATAAGCCGGGTTCTGTCGTGGGCAACCATTCCTCTGGGACCGCCGTTACCGGCGGCCTCTAGCAGCCTACCCGGGAGCGACGCGGGCCACGCCATTACTCCCCTATTTGGCCTTGCCCCGAATGAGGTTTGCCGTGCCGTTTCTGTTACCAGAAACGCGGTGGGCTCTTACCCCACCATTTCACCCTTACCGGTTCTTGCGAACGTAGGCGGTATCTTTCTGTTGCACTGTCTGTCGCCTTGGGTCCAGCGGCTTGCGCCGCCGGACTTATAGCGCCCGGCCGTTAACCGGCATTCCGCCCTGTGGGGCCCGGACTTTCCTCCAACCACTTGCGTGATCAGCGGTTGCCTGGCGAACTTCCCGCTCGCATTGTACGCGGCGGACGGAACTGGCGCGTGTCGTCGTAGTAATCGGGCTGTTCGCTCTCGGCCGTGGCGCCGGGGATGCCGAGCAGGGGCAGCGGCTGCCAGTCGCGGGGCGAAAAATCTCGTTCATCGAACAACGCCGCCAGGCGTAGGTCAAGCGATGCCAGTGCCGCCGTTACGGGCAACTCCAGCCACGTCGCATCGACCTCGAGAAACAGTGCCTTGCCGCACAGGCCGACAAAGGGCGCGGCCAGCGCATCGTGGCTGGCATGACCGAAAACCATGAAGCGCGTGCTGCGCAACAGTTCCTCGCGCCGCTCGACGAAGACCTCGCGCCAGCGATGCTCGCAGAGGCCCTGCCATATTTCCGGAGCACATCCGGCGATGACCACGCCGCATTCGTCGAACTGGGTCAGGGCGTCGCGGAGTTCCCCGCGCTCGGTGCATCCGGCGCGGCGCGCGGCGACGAGTGCCGCATGGTGGCGCCGGTTCAGCGCCGCCTTGCTGTGCGGGAAAGCCAGCCAGATGAGCGCGTTGAAGAAATCGTGGCGGTTGCAGGGACGCGTCGCGATCTCTCCGGTAGTGAATGCGTGCTCCTCGTAACCCTCGGGACCGCCGGACGGCTCGACGAAGCGCAAGGCGACGCCACCGCCGGTGACCAGCCTGCGCTCACGCGCCATGGCAGTCAGCCGGGACAGGCCCGGTGTACCACCGGCCAGCCACGGCGCCAGAAAGGCCGACAGCGGATGCAATGCCGGAGAGTCGGCGCTCAATGAACCACCCTCCCCCCAACCCCCTCGCCAGGCGAGGGGATGACTACGGTTCGCCGCAAAGCGGCTCCGGGTTCCGGCTTGCGCCGCTTCGGACGGCCGTGCGCGGCGTCACGGCGATCAGGCGAGTTGCCAGGCCACCGCTTCGCCCGCACGCAGCGGCACCAGGCGGTCGCTATCCGCGTAGTCGAGGCTCGCCGGCACCGCCAGCGCATCGCGCCGCAGTGTGATGTGTTCTGCATTGCGCGGCAGCCCGTACCAATCGGGACCATGGAAACTGGCAAAAGCCTCCAGCTTGTCCAGCGCTCCAGCCGCCTCGAAGACCTCGGCATACAGTTCAATGCCGGCATGCGCGGTGTAGCAGCCGGCGCAGCCGCAGGCCGCCTCCTTCGTACTTTGCCCGTGCGGCGCCGAGTCGGTGCCGAGAAAGAACTTGGGGTTGCCGGAGATCGCCGCGGCAACCAGCGCCTGGCGGTGGCTTTCGCGCTTCAGCACCGGCAGGCAGTAGTTGTGCGGACGGATGCCGCCGGCGAAGATCGCATTGCGGTTGAGCAGCAGGTGGTGCGCTGTCAGGGTGCCGGCGACGTTGGTGCCGTGCTCCAGGACGAAGGCGATGCCATCGCGCGTCGTGATGTGTTCCAGCACCACTTTCAGTTTCGGAAACTCGCGCAGCAGCGGCCGCAGCACGGTATCGATGAACACTGCTTCACGGTCGAATATGTCCACCGCCGGATCGGTGACCTCGCCATGCACCAGCAGCGGAACGCCCAACCGTTCCATGCGCGCCAGTGTCGCCGCGCATTTCTTCAAATCGCTGACGCCGGCATCCGAGTTTGTTGTGGCGCCGGCCGGGTAGAGCTTGACGGCGTGGACGAAGCCGCTGGTTTTCACCGCGTCGATTTCGGCCGGCGGCATGTTGTCGGTGAGATACAGCGTCATCAGCGGCGTGAAATTCATGCCCGCCGGCAGGGCAGCGAGAATCCTGTCTCGATAGGCAGCGGCCAGCGCCACCGTGGTCACCGGCGGCTTCAGGTTGGGCATGACGATGGCGCGGGCGAAGCGGCGCGCGGTATCGGGCAGCACGGCGGCGAGCGCCGCGCCGTCGCGCAGATGCAAATGCCAGTCGTCGGGGCGTGTGATGGTAAGAATCTGCATGCCGCGATTATACCGGCCGCCTCAGCCGCCCTTGAGCTCCAGCGCCCGCGCGTAGAGCGCGTTCTTCGGCCGGCCGGTGATTTCGGCGGCGAGCTTGGCGGCCTGCTTGACCGGCAGTTCGGCCAGCAAAGAAATCAGCACGCGTTCGGTTTCGGCATCCATGCCTTCGCGCGGCGGCGGACCGGACACCACCAGCACGAATTCGCCACGCTGGTGGTTGGCATCGGCTGCCAGCCAGGCCGGTGCATCGGCCAATGGCATGCGCACGATCTGCTCGAAAAGCTTGGTCAGCTCGCGGGCGATGACGATGTCGCGCTGCGGCTCCAGCAGTTCGACCAGTTCAGCCACCGTTTCCATCACCCGATGCGGCGCTTCGTAGAACACCAGCGCCGCATCGACGCCTCCCAACGCCTGAATCGCCGTCCTGCGGGCGCCGACTTTTGCGGGCAGGAAGCCGACGAAAAGGAAATGCGGATCGGCCAGCCCCGCTGCCGACAGCGCCGCGATTGCCGCGTTCGGACCCGGCAGCGGGACCACGCGAAAACCCGCGGCGCGCACCGCGGCGACCGTGCGCGCACCGGGGTCCGAGACGCCCGGCGTGCCGGCATCCGAGATCAGCGCCACCGCCTTGCCTTCGCCGAGGAGGCGCACCAGCTTGTCGGCAGCTTCGTTTTCATTGTGCTGGTGCAGCGCGAGCGTCGGTATCTTGATGCCGTGGTGATCCAGCAGGTGGCGCGCATGACGCGTGTCCTCGCAGGCGACCAGATCGACGCCGCGCAGGGTTTCCAGTGCGCGCAGGCTGATGTCGCCGAGATTCCCGATCGGCGTGGCGACGACATACAATGCATTTTCCATGACCGGCATTCTTGCACAGTCCAAAGGCGCGGCCGGCGAGCAGCTGGCCGCCGATTACCTGCAAGGCCGCGGGCTCACGTTGATCGAACGCAACTTCCGCGTCCGCGGCGGCGAGATCGACCTGATCTGCCGCGACGGCAGGACCACGGTGTTCGTCGAAGTGAGGCTACGCAGCAGGGGTAATTTCGGCGGCGCGGCGGCCAGCATCACCGCCGCCAAGCAGGCGCGTCTGATCCTCGCCGCACGGCACTGGCTGCTGCGCCACGGCGAAACCCCCTGCCGCTTCGACTGCATTCTGCTCGACGGGCTCGAACCCCAAAACATCGAATGGCTGCGCAATGCGTTTTCTGCCGATTAATCGCGTAACGAGCACCGATTTGGTTCGTCATTCCCGCGAACGCGGGAATCCAGAAGCGCACGACTGGATTCCGGGTCAAGCCCGGAATGACAAACCCGGAAAAGGTTTTCCCGGTTCAACAGGATTTCTCTTGAGGCTGATGCTCGGCCTCGCCATCAGCCTCAACACACTGGCCGCCGACGTCCGCATCCTGGTGCAAAGCTCGCCGCTGGCCGGCTTTCAGTACCATGCCGGCGAAGCCCTGTGGCAGGACATGCGCGAGGGCGATCGCCTGACGCTGGTCCGCGAAGCCGACAATCCGCATGACGCCAACGCGGTGCGCATCGAGTGGCGCGGGCAGAAGTTGGGCTACCTGCCGCGCGCCGAAAACCGCACGGTGGCCGCCGCCATGGACAAGGGCGAAGCCATCGACGCCCGCATCGCCAGAATGCGCCCGCACAAGAATCCCTGGCAGCGGGTGCTGATCGAAGTATTTGTTGTACTCTAGGCGCCCTATTCCGGCCTCGAACCCCAGCCGTGAACGCTATCCTTTTTCGATAGCCTTAACCGACGCACCAAAACCCGATCCATGTCACTCGCCCGACGCATACAACAACAATTCCAGGACAGCGCTCAGGTCAAGCTCGCTGCGTTGGCCGCCATGGCCGCGCCGATCGAGGCCGCTACGCGCCGCATGGCTGCCTGCCTCCAGGCCGGCGGCAAAGTGATGGCCTGCGGCAACGGCGGTTCCGCCGCCGATTCGCAGCATTTCGCCGCCGAACTGCTCAATCGCTTCGAGAAGGAACGCCCTCCGCTGGCGGCGATCGCCCTGACCACCGACACCTCGACCCTGACCTCGATCGCCAACGACTACCGCTACGAGGATGTCTTCGCCAAGCAGGTGCAGGCGCTGGGTCGCAGCGGCGACGTGCTGCTGGCCATTTCAACCTCGGGCAATTCGCCCAACGTCATCGAGGCCATCCACGCCGCCCATGCGCGCGGCGTCGTCGTCGTGGCGCTCACCGGCAAACAGGGCGGCAGGATCGCCGCGCTGCTCGGAACCGACGATATCCATCTTTGCGTGCCGGCGGAACGTACCGCGCGCATCCAGGAAGTCCACCTGCTCGCCATCCACTGCCTGTGCGATGGCATCGATGCATTGATACTGGGAGAAACACCATGAACCTCCGAACCGACGCCGGCCAACAATTACGCACGCTCACCGCGCTCGCCCTCTGCGTTCCCCTGCTCGCCGGCTGTGTCGGCGCCGCCGTAGTCGGCGCCGGCGCCGGCGCCCTGATGGTGATCGACCGCCGCTCCTCGGAGGTCTATATCGCCGACCAGGGCCTGGAAATGCGCGCCTCAAGCCGCATCAGCGAAAAGTACGGCGACAAGGTGCATGTCAATGTCACCAGCTACAACCGCATGATGCTGCTGACCGGCGAAGCGCCCACCGCCGAGATCAAGGCCGACGTGGAAAAGATTGCCTCCACCGTACCGGACGTCAAATCGATCGCCAACGAGTTGGCTATCGCCGGGCCGTCCAGTTATGGCGTACGCAGCAACGATTCCTACATCACGTCCAAGGTCAAGGCGCGCTTTGTCGATGCCGGCAAGTTCAACGCCAACGTGGTCAAGGTGGTGACCGAGGCCGGCGTGGTTTTCCTGCTCGGCATCGTCACCCAGGCCGAAGCCGATGCCGCGGTCGAGATCGCCCGCACCACGGGCGGCGTGCTCAAAGTAGTGCGCGTGTTCGAGATCGTCAGCCCGGAAAAAGCCGGAACAGTGAATAAGACGGCTCCTGCGGCGCCGCAGGACGCCAAGCCGGCGCCCGGCAAATAGGACCGCAACGCTTGACCTGCCCGCCTCCGGCCTTCGAGGCCAAGATCACCGCCCCCGCCGACCTGGCAGATCGTATCGCCCGGTTGGCACGACCGCTGGTTTTCACCAACGGCTGTTTCGACATCCTGCACCGCGGCCATGTCACCTACCTGGCGCAAGCCCGCGCCATGGGCGCCGCGCTGATCGTCGCCGCCAACTCGGATGCTTCGGTCAAGCGCCTGGGCAAGGGCGAGGAAAGGCCGGTAAACCCGCTGGCAGACCGCATGGCGCTGCTCGCCGCGCTCGAATGCGTAAGCCTGGTGACCTGGTTCGATGAAGACACGCCGCTGGCGCGCATCTTCGATTGCCGGCCCGACGTGCTGGTCAAGGGCGGCGACTGGCCGCTGGAAAAAATCGTCGGCTTCCGGGAAGTCACGGCCTGGGGCGGCAGCGTGCGCTCGATCCCCTTCGTTCACGAGCGCTCGACGACCGCCCTGATGGAAAAGATCCGCCGGCTCTGAATCACGAGTTCCCGACGGGACGCAGCGCGCTGGCGCTGGCGCTACGGCGACTCAGTGCGCCGTGTGCCTCAGGATCGCGTGGCGCACCAGGTCGATATGTGCGCGCAGCGTGTAGAGCATGTCGGAGAAGGCCAGCGGCGTGCGGATCGTGCCGGCATCCTTCTCGATGTCTTCCAGTTTGGCGACCCACTCGGCGCGCGTGTGCCGGTCTGGATTTTCGTTGAGTTCATTTTCGAGGAACTTCAGTTCGCCGTAGCGCCGGTAGATGCGCGAGCGCACCCGCCAGCCGTAGATCTGCGGTGCAAAGCGCATCAGCGGGAACAGCACGGCGATCAGGGGCACCAGCAACACGACCATGCGCTCGATCATGGTGGCCGCCCAGAACGGCAGATAGCGCTGCAGAAAAGGCTTGCCGTTTTTGTAATAGCGCTCGGCTTCCGGCGACAGCGGAAAATCGCTGTGCCCTGCGCGCGGAAACTCGCCGGGCTTCTGGAACACGCCGGGACCGCCGTGGACCTCGCTCGCCGCCTGCAGCAGCAGGCCGATCAGGGCGGGATGCGTGTCCTTGCGCACCAGCAGGGTGGCCATCGGCGATACCAGATTGACGTCACGCGGCGGAATGTCCTGCTCCAGGTCGACCGCGCCGCGCGGCACCACCAGCCGCGCCAGAAACGGAAAGCGCCGGGTATAGGCCTCGGCACGAACCAGGTTCATCAGGCGCACTCCCGGCGTATAGAGCAGCGACCACACCAGCGCCGACTGCGTCGGCCCGACGACGAAGACGACGTCGATATCCTTCTTCCGCAGGCTCTCGACCAGGCCGAGGCCGCCCGCTTTGATCAGCGTCGTGTTCGTCGCGTCGATACCATTGGCGGCGAGCAGTTCCATGGCGAGATTATTGGTACCGCTGCCCGCGCCACCGACAGCCAGCCGTTTGCCCTTGAGGTCGAGCAGCTTGTCTCCCCCGCTCACGACCCCCTCGCGATAGAAAATCCACAGCGGTTCGTTATAGAAGTCACCCAGCGACACAAGTTCGTCGTCTTCGCTGGCGGTTGCCGTACCCCCCTGAATCAAGGCCGCATCCACCTCGAACTCGGCGTTGCGCAGCCTCGCCAGGTTTTCAACCGAACCGGCGGACGGCTTCTCCACCAGGGTGATGCCATAGCGCGCCAGCACGTCCTTGTAGCGGGCCGCGAAAATCTGGTAGGCGCCGCCCTCGCCGCCGGTGCTGATGATCAACTGGTCGGGCGGCGCCGGCCTGATGAACTGCGCCGCCAGCCAGAACGCGCCGATTGCAAGCAGAAGCGAAGGCAGCGCGACATAAACCATGTCGCGCCAGGAAAAGAGTTTGAGTTTTTCAGACATGTTCGCGCAGGGACGACTTCAGTCCGCCATGGCCGGCTGAAGCCGGCCATGCAACGCCGCGGCCGGCGACGGCCCGAGGCCATTGCGACTGCGACATCCCCGCTGCAACCTGGAGGCTAGAACGGGATGTCATCCTCGAAATCATTGAAGTTTCCGCCCGCCGGCTGCGGCGCTGCCGCCGGGCGATTGCCGCCGGCTGCGGCACCCGCACCGCCGCTCTCGCGCGGCGGCGCGTCGCTCATGCCCTCGCGGGAACCGAGCATTTTCATCTCGTTGGCAACGATCTCCGTGGTGTAGCGCTCCTGGCCTTCCTTGTCGGTCCATTTGCGGGTGCGCAGGGCGCCCTCGACATACACCTGCCGTCCCTTTTTCAGGTACTGGCCGGCAATTTCGGCCAGCTTGCCGAAGAACACCACGCGGTGCCATTCCGTGGCCTCCTTCTTTTCGCCGGTGGCCTTGTCCTTCCAGGTGTCGGTGGTGGCGATGGTGACGTTCGTTATCGACGCGCCATCGGGGGTGTAGCGCACTTCCGGATCGCGGCCCAGGTTGCCGATGATGGTGACTTTATTGACGGACGCCATGTGTGATTCTCCTCAAGGTTTGGTTTCAAGTATGCCATGCGTTGATGGCGCTGTCGTTACCGCCCGGCGCAGCGGCACCGCCGGCATGGTGGCCGCCGCGACAAGCCAGAGCATTGCCATCGCGCTGCCGCCGATGAAGACGGCGCCCGCGTCGTAATTCTTCACCAGCCAGCCGCCCAGGGCGCCGCCGAGGAACAGGCCGAAGGCCTGTGTCGTGTTGTAGACGCCCAGTGCCGCACCCTTGGCATTCGGCGGCGCGATGCGCGAAATCAGCGAAGGCAGCATGGCCTCGAGAATGTTGAAGGCGACGAAGAAGCTCAGCAGGCCGCCCGCCACCACAGTGAAATTCGTGCTGCCGGACCACATCGCCAGCAGGGTGGCGGACAGCAGGGCGATCGCGGAAACGAACACCGGCTTCACCTGGTTGCGCTTCTCGGCATAAATGATCGCCGGCACCATCAACACGAAGGACACCAGCACCGCCGGCAGATAGACCTTCCAGTGCGACGCCAGCGGCAGATCGCCGTACTTCAGCAGCAGGCCGGGGACGACGACGAACATCGCCATCTGCACCATGTGCAGGGTGAAGATGCCGAAGTTGAGGCGCAGCAACCGGGTGTCGAACAGGACGTCGCGAAACGGCGGCTTGGGTCCCTGCGGCGGCGGCGGCGCCGGCGGCACGACATGGGTCACGAGGCCGATCGCGGCGAGCGCCAGGATCGCCGTCATCCAGAACAGCCCGCTCATGCCGATCGCCGCATACAGCGCCGGCGCGGCAACCAGCGAGATGGCGAACACCAGCCCGATCGAGGAACCGATCATGGCCATGACCTTGGTGCGGTGCTGCTCGCGCGTCAGGTCCGCCGCCAGCGCGGTGACGGCCGCCGAAATCGCCCCGGCGCCCTGCAGCACGCGTCCGAAGATGGTCCACCAGATGTCCGGCGCGAGGGCGGCCACCGCCGAGCCGAAGGCGAACAGCAGCAGGCCGATGACGATCACCTTCTTGCGGCCGAAGGCGTCGGAAGCCATGCCGAAGGGAATCTGGAACATCGCCTGGGTCAGGCCGTAGGCGCCCAGCGCGATGCCCACCAGGGTCATGTCGTCGCCGCCGGGAATGGTCCGGGCGTGGACCGCAAACACCGGCAGGATCAGGAACAGGCCTAGCATGCGCAGCGCGAAAATCGAAGCGAGCGCGCCGCCGGCGCGCTTTTCGTCGCGGCTCATGGCGTCTGGAGTGGGGGATAGCATGGGGTTCAGAAGTCTGGCCGGGGCATCAAATGTCGTTCGGAATGATCAGTTCAAGAGGGTGGCGTCCTTGCCGGCGGTAGACGTGGAAGTCGCGATCCAGGGTGCACAGCGGGCCGGGTTGCGTCTCGGCCAGACGCACCATGCAGGCGTCGGCGAGCGACATCGGCAGATCGGCGTAGCGCTGCATCAAGGCAGCGATCGCGGCAGCGTCCCGCTCTATGCCAAGCCCGATACGGAACACGCCCTGGGCCAGCTTGTTCAGCACCCGTGTCGGCGGCACCCCGGCACGCGCCAGAAGAAAACAGCTTTCGGCCAGCACCGGCTCGCAGGTCGTCACCGGCGCAACGAATGACGCAAACCGGCTAACCGCCCAGGCATGGAAACGATCCGTGGGGCAGAAATAGGCAACGAGAGGCCCGGTATCAAGCAATACGCCGCGTTGCATGCATTTAACGGCCGAAGCCGTCCAGATGTGCGGGATTAACCGAATAATCGGGGGGAGTCGGCTCCGCAACGCCGCAGCAATCCTGCATCAGGTCATGCAGCGAAGCCGGAGGCGGTGCGACCGCCAGCGAGTCGGGCTGGTCCAGCACCCGGCGCAGACCGTCCTCGACCAGATCCTTCAGCTTGCGTCCGCGCAGAGCCGCCTCCGCCTTGGCACGGCGGAACAGATCGTCGGAGAGGTCTATGGTAGTACGCATAAACGCATTAAAGCATAAATATGCGCAACTTATCAAGACCCGGGGATGAATAGCCTGGACCGGATGCGGCACCGGCCAGGCGCCTCGTCCGGGGGCCGCCGGCTATCATCGGGCCATGGATCTCTCGCCCAACCTGCTCATGCTGGTCATTGCCGTTTCCTGCGGCTCGGCCATCATCGGCGGCATGGGCGGCTTCGGCACGGGCATCATCCTCACCGCCACGCTGACGCCCATTCTCGGCATCAAGGCCGTGGTGCCGCTGCTGGCGCTGGCCGGCATCATCATCAACCTGGGCCGCTTCTGGTTCTACCGCCGCGACTTCGATGCCCGCGCCGTGAAGAGGGTGCTACCGCCGGCTCTGCTCTGCCTGCTTGGCGGCACCCTGGTCTATCGCCACCTCGACGCGGCGCCGCTGGCGATCGTGATCGGGCTCGTCGTGCTGGCGGCGCTGCCGGCGCGGCGCTGGCTGCATGCCCACAACCTGCATCTCGGGGCGCGCGGGTTGATGATCGGCGGCGGCGTTTTCGGCTTCCTCAACGGCATCGCCTCGGGCATGGGCGTGGTGCTGATCTCGCTGCTGCTCGGCGCCGGCCTGTCCGGCACGGCGGTGCTGGCGACCGATGCCC
>CAIZKA010000338.1 GCA_903933395.1 uncultured beta proteobacterium
GCATCCATCGAGTCAGCGTATTGCGCCGTACTGTCCGCATTTCGGCACCTGCGGCGGATGTTCGATGCAACACCTCAACCTTGCCGGCCAGACCGCTGCCAAGCAGCGCGTGCTCGAAGATGCCCTCTGGCATATCGCCCGGCTCAAGCCTGAACAGCTTTTCCCGCCCATTGCCGGCACTGCCTGGGCCTATCGCCAACGCGCACGACTGTCGGTGCGTCATGTCTCGAGCAAGGGCGGGACGCTGGTCGGATTTCGCGAAAAACATAGCAGCTATGTGGCGGTGATGGACTCCTGTGCCGTGCTGCCCGTGCATGTTTCCGCATTGATCCCCAGGCTGAAAAACCTGGTCGAAGGCATGTCCCAGCCTGATCGCATGCCGCAGATCGAGGTCGCGGTAGGCGGCTCGCGGACCGTGCTCTTGTTGCGGCACCTCGAACCGCTCAGCGCCAGCGACCTCGACCATCTGCGACACTTCGCCGATGAACATGGAATCATCTGGTACCTGCAATCCAAAGGGCTGGAAACCGTCACCCTGTTCCACCCGCTCGATGCGCCGATGTTGAGTTACGAATTGCCGGATTTCGGTCTGGAGCTACGCTTCCATCCGACGGAATTTACCCAGGTCAATCACGGTGTGAACAGGATGCTGGTGCGCCGTGCGATGGTGCTGCTGGGGCCGCAGGCTGGCGAGCGGATCGCCGATCTGTTTTGCGGCCTGGGGAATTTCACCCTGCCCATTGCGCGCCTGGGGGCCAGGGTGCTTGGTGTCGAGGGCAGCGCTGCCCTGGTACAGAGGGCCCGGCAGAATGCGGAACACAACGGTCTCGCGGAACGCTGCGAATTTGCTGTCACCAACCTGTTCGAAGCGACGGAAGAAAGCTTTGCCGCACTGGGGCGCCTCGACAAATTGATGATCGATCCGCCGCGCGAAGGCGCGATAGCGCTGGTCAAGGCACTGCCGGCCGCGGGTGGACCCGGGCGCATTGTTTATGTCTCATGCAGCCCTGCCACGCTGGCGCGAGACGCTGCGGTGTTGGTGCATGAAAAAGGCTATCGCTTCGTCGGCGCGGGCATGGCCAACATGTTCCCGCATACGTCCCATCTAGAGTCGATCGCGATGTTCGAGAAATGAGCGATCCCTGATCCCGCCGGAGGAAAGCGTTGCATATGTACCGCGGGTACACAAAAGAAAGCGGCGACCGGAGTCGCCGTTTCCTTTTCGCCGTATCGCCGGCGCCGACTTTTAAATCTAGTCGCGATCGCCTGTAAAAGCCATCAGCAATTGCAGGAGACTGACGAAGACGTTGTAGATATCGAGATACACCGCCAGCGTCGCCGTGATGTAGTTGGTCTCGCCGCCCTGTACGATGCGGTTGATGTCGTAAAGAATGTAGGCGGAAAAGAGGACGACGGCGATTGCCGAAATCGCCAGGGCCAGCGCCGGGATCTGGAAGAAGATGTTGGCCACCATGGCGACCAGCAGCAGGATCACGCCCGCAAACAGGAATTTGCCGAGATTGGAGAAATCCCGCTTGGTGGTGGAAGCGACTCCTGCCAGGGAGACGAAAATCGCCCCGGTACCGCCGGCGGCCATTGCAATCAGCGTGCCGCCGTTGGAAAAACCGAGCGCCGCCTGCAGGATGCGCGAGAGCATCAGGCCCATGAAGAAGGTGAAGCCGAGCAGCAGCGCAACGCCCATGCCGCTGTTTTTGGTGCGCTCGATGCCCCACATGAAGCCAAAGGCCACGCCCATGAACAGCATGAAAGCGATGAACGGGCTGCCGGCAAGGAAGGAGAACTTCAACTGAACGCCGAGCAGCGCCCCTGCCACCGTGGGTGCCATCGACAGCGCCAACAGGGCGTAGGTGTTGCGCAGGACGCGATTCTGCTGTTGGGCAAGGTCCTGAGTAGCGGTTTGCGGGTAGGTGCGGACGTTTTCCATGGTCTTCGAAAATCTCCTGTGAGATGAATCCGGTACATTCGACACGCATCGGAGCGCCAAGTTCCACGGTTCCGGACCGGCGACTGCATAGGTGATTATAGCGGCGAATGATTTCCGGCAGGCGCGTCTGCTCCTCGCGGCGGTGCCGATATCCTTATGTGGATTCCGGTTGCAGCTCCGGTCGATGCCGTCTAAGCTGGGCCCGGGCATCTTAAGGGAGGGGCAGTGGCTTCGCTCGATCGCATTCGGACCCACGGTTTCAGGCGCTGGTATGAGCGGCAGCTGATCGAATGTCACGCCTGGCTGGTCAGCTGGTTTCTCGGCGTCATCCTCCTGGTCAGCGGTTTGGAAGTGGCGGGATCGGGCGCCGCTTCGCGCCTGTCGGGAGTGGCTCTGCTCTTGGGCGGCTTGGCGGTCGTCTTGTACAGTTGGAAGCGCTACCACTTGCTGCTGGAAGTCGCCGAACGGCTCGGAGAGCAGGCGGTATGCCCCGGCTGCCAGGCCTACGCCAAGTTCAAAATCGAGTCCTCCGGGCCGGCGCCCTTGCCCGATGGCGGCGATCCCGTGCTGGAAAATCATGGCGGCGGGGTCTGGTTGCGGGCACGATGCCGCAAGTGCGGCGACGAATGGATGCTCAAGTAGTTTTGGGCACGCTTGGCGGATGGGGTGAGATTCGAACTCACGGAAGGCTTGCACCTTCGCCGGTTTTCAAGACCGGTGCATTCAACCGCTCTGCCACCCATCCGTCGGGCTGCGGATTTTAGCAGCCTGTCCAAGGCGCCTAGGCAAATTTCGAGAAGTCCGGCTTGCGCTTATCGAAGAACGCGGCGAAGGCTTCCTTGGCTTCGGGGGAGGCCAGGCGCTGGCGGAAAATTTCGGCCTCGACGCTCATGGTCTCGCGGATCAGGGCCTGCTGGGCGCGTTTCATCAACTGCTTGGTCAGGCGCAGCGATGCGGCCGGCTGCATGATCAGCTTGCGGCAGCGTTCCAGCGCGTGAGCCAGCACCTGTCCGTCGGGCAGCACCGCGTTGGCGATGCCGGTGTCAAGCGCAGTTTGCGCGGAGAACACTTCGCCCAGCATCAGCATCTCGGCGGCGCGCGCATGGCCGGCACGCAATGGCAGCAACAGGCTCGAGGCGGCTTCCGGAGTCAGGCCAAGGTTGGCGAAGGGCAGGGCGAATCGGGCCGAGGCGCCGGCATAGACAAGATCGCAATGCAGCAGGATGGTGGTGCCGACGCCTACGGCAACCCCTTCGACGGCGGCGACAAAGGGCTTCTCTAGGTTGGCAAAGGCATTGAGGAAGCGGAACACGGGGGCGTCCTCCTCCATCGGCGGGTGGTCTAGGAAGTCGGCCAGATCGTTGCCGGCCGTAAAGTTGCCGCCCGCGCCGGAAATCAGGATGACGCGCACCGCCGGGTCGTCTTCCGCGCGGGCCAGCGCATCGGCCAGGGCCCGGTACATTTCAGCAGTCAGGGCGTTCTTTTTCTCGGGGCGCGCGATTTCAATCCGGAACACGCCGTCGGCAAGTTCCGTCTTTATGGCCGGGCTCATTTCTTGGACTTTGCCAGGTAGGCATCCATGGCCGCCTTGCGATCGGCGCTGACTTTCTGCGCGTGAGGACGCTCACCGATCAGGGCGAGATAAGTCCTGGCCTGAGGCAGGAATTCATCTACATAATCCCGGCCGTAGACCTTTCTCGTGGCCTGGCTGACGAGGGGCAGATGCACCCAGGCCGCGCAGTCGGCATGGGTGAAGTCGCTGCCGGCGATGAAGGGAGAAAACCGGGCTACACGCCCCAGGCTGCGCAGACCTTTCTCCAGAAGCGGCGCAACTTCCTTTTTGGTCTCCTCGGACACCGTACCGCCGAAAAAGGCTTCCGCGTAAAGGCGTCGTGCCGGCAGTTCAAGATGCAATTCGAGGTGCTCGATCAGTTCGCGGCAGCGGGCGCGGGCGAAGGGGTCGCGCGGGAACAGCGGCGGTTCGGGCCAGCAGTCTTCGATGAACTCGGTCAGCACCTGCGATTCGCTGAGAACACCCTTCGGCGTACGCATGAAAGGCACCTTGCCCATCGGCGATTCCTTCAGCATTTCCTCGCTCTGGGAGGGAAACACCTCGTCTTCGGTGAAGGGAGTGCCCTTCTCCAGCAGGGAGAGTTTGACCTTGTTGTAGTAGTTGCTGACGGCGAAGCCGCAGAGGGTGATCGGTGTCGTCATTTCATGCTCCCGAAAAACGATAATCGCGCAATCGCTCGCGCAGCTGCAACTTGGAAAGTTTGCCGGTAGCCGTGTGCGGCAGGTCGTCGACAAAAATTACATCGTCGGGTATCCACCACTTGGCCACCTTGCCCTCGTAAAAGGCAAGCAGTTCATCGCGGCTGACATCCTGTCCGGCTTTCCTGACAACCACCAGCAGCGGGCGTTCATCCCATTTCGGATGGGCCGCGCCGATCACGGCGGCTTCGCCCACCGCCGGATGGGCAACCGCAATGTTCTCCAGGTCGATCGAGGAAATCCACTCGCCACCGGACTTGATCACGTCCTTCGAGCGGTCGGTGATCTGCATGAAGCCATCGGGGTCGATGGTGGCGACGTCGCCGGTGCGAAACCAGCCATCGCGAAAGGCGTCATCGCCTTCAGCCTTGTAGTAGCCGCTGGTGACCCAGGGCCCGCGCACCAGCAGGTCGCCGAAAGCCTCACCGTCGTGCGGCAGGGCATTGCCATCGCCGTCGACAATCTTCAATTCGACGCCGAAGATGCTGCGGCCCTGCTTCAGCCGGATGCGGTCGCGTTCCTCCGCGGGGAGGGTGTGATGCTTGTTCTTGCCGGCATTGAGGGTGCCCAGCGGGCTCATTTCGGTCATGCCCCAGGCATGGATCACGGCGACGCCGAACTGTTCGTCGAAGGCGCGGATCATGGCCGGCGGCGCGGCCGAGCCGCCGATGACCAGGCGCTTGACGGTCGATAGCGTGAGCTTGTTGCCTTGCAGGTGCTGCAGCAGGCCGAGCCAGATGGTCGGCACGCCGGCGGACATGGTGACGCCTTCCTCTTCAAACAGCGAATACAGGCTGGCACCGTCGAGATGCGGTCCGGGCATGACCAGCTTGGCACCGGTCAAGGCACAGGCATAGGGCAGGCCCCAGGCGTTGACGTGGAACATGGGCACGGCAGGAAGGATGCAGTCGCAGGCCGATGCCCCGAGGCTGTCGGGCAGGCTGGAGCCGTAGGCATGCAGCACCGTGGACCGATGCGAATACAGCACCCCCTTGGGGTTCCCCGTGGTGCCCGAGGTGTAGCACAGCGATGAGGCCGTGTTCTCGTCGAACTGCGGCCATTCGTAGTCGTCGCTCTGGGCCGCCAGCAGGTCTTCGTAGCAGTGCAGGTTCGGGATCGCAGCGCCGGGCATCTGATCCGGGCTGCAAAGCGCGACCCAGCCCTCAACGCCCGGACACTGCGGTGCCAACGCTTCAATCAGGGAGGCGAAGTTGAGGTCGAAGAAGACGAAGCGGTCCTCGGCGTGGTTGGCGATGTAGGCAATCTGTTCGGGGAACAGACGCGGGTTGATGGTGTGGCAGATCGCGGCCATGCCCGAGACGGCGTAGTAGATCTCGAAATGGCGATGAGTATTCCATGCCAGGGTGCCGATGCGGTCGCCGGGCCCGACGCCAAGCGACAGCAGCACACGTGCCAGTTGCCGCGAGCGGCGGTGGGCATCGCCATAGGTGTAGCGATGCGTGCCGCCGACCGGCAGGCGGGAAACGATTTCAGTGTCGCCGTGATTCTGGCCGGCATGCTGCAGGAGGCCGGAAATCATCAGCGGCCGGTTCATCATCAAGCCTTGCATTCGTCCTCCTTCCGAAATTACTTTTCACGCACGACAGGCGGCAACCATAGCATCGGAATACCCGGGAGACAATCGGCAAACAATCGGTAGCCCGGAAGGATTGACGATCAGGCGAGGTCGTCGCGCGTGGCGTCCGCCCAGCAGTTGGGCGTCTCGTAAAGGCGTATGCGTTCAAGGTGCAGATGGTTTCCGTAGCTGTCGCGGTAGAGCGGGTCGAGGATGGCAAACGCGATGCGGGCCAGGTTTTCCGCGGTCGGCACGGCGTCGAGGACGACGGTCTTGTGTCCGGGCAGGCCGGCGAGAAAGTTGGCTACGGCCTGGTCGTCGCGCCAGACGAGGAAGGCATGGTCCCAGGCGTCGACCACATGCTGCTTGGCGATGGCCTTGACTTCGGAAAAATCCATCACCATGCCGTCGTCCGGCCGGCCGGCGGCATCGATGATGCCGCCGGCGAGCGTAATTTCAAGGGCGTAGCGGTGGCCGTGCAGATGGCGGCACTGGCTCTGATGATTGGGGATCCGGTGCCCCGCATCGAATTCGAGGCGGCGGGTTATGCGCATGGTCGGGAGGGCCGGGTTTGTGGCAAAGTGGCCGCAGCAGTGCGACCGGTGAGTTGGCGCGCATTATAAAGCGCCGCGGCACCGTGCTGCCAGCGCCGACTCCTGGCACCCTTTGCGCTTTGGCCCTATTCTTGGTTTCCCATGTCCCGCATCCTGCTCAAGACTGACGATCATTCCCGTGACAGTGCCGGCATGCGCTATGTCTATCCGGTAATTTCGCGTAGAGCCGGCGGCGTTTCGGTAGGCATCAACCTGAATCCGAACAATGCCTGCAACTGGCGCTGCATCTATTGCCAGGTGCCCGACCTCACGCGCGGCGGGCCGCCGCCGATCGATCTTGTGCTGCTGGAACGGGAACTGGACGAATTCCTACACGGTGCAATCGTAGGCGACTTCATGGCTACCCGGGTCCCCGCCGGATCGCGCCGTCTGGTCGATGTGGCGTTTTCGGGGAATGGCGAACCCACCAGCGCGCGCGAATTCGCGGCTGCGGTGGGCATCGCCGAACGCGTATTGGCCGCACATGGCCTCGGCCGCGAAGTTCCCCTGCGCCTGATCACCAACGGCAGCCTGCTCGACCGCAAGTCCGTGCAATCAGGTATCGCGCATCTGGGCAGGGCCGGCGGGGAAGTCTGGTTCAAGCTGGATGCCGGCACGGCTGCCGGGCTTGCCCGCATCAACGGCACCCGTGCCAGGCCCGAATTCGTCGCGCGACGCCTGGCGTGCTGCGCGGAGCTGGCGCCGACATGGGTACAGACCTGCCTGTTCCTGATCGACGGCGAGGCGCCGGCCGAGCAGGAGCTCCGCGCTTGGCTGGCGCTTCTCGCTCCCCTCGCTCCAGCAC
>CAIZKA010000339.1 GCA_903933395.1 uncultured beta proteobacterium
CGGTCTTCGACGGCCCGGAGATGACCAGGGCATTGGTCGGCAGGCCTTCGGCCCAGCGCTCTGAGCGCATCGCCGCGAGCAGGTTGGCGTGTATCCGGCTGGTATCGAGCAGCACGAAATGGATCGGCGGCACCAGCGACATCAGCCGCGGTTCGGCGGCGTCGGGCCAGAGGATCAGGCTGCCGGTGTCGGCGATGGCGCTGCGCGCGCCGGTGATCGCCGCGTCGACGCCGTCGAACAGCTGGTCGCGCCATTCCTCGACCGGACGCACATAGGGTAAGAGTTCAACTGCCGCCGGATTTGCCGACACATGCGCGGCGAGTTGCGCGCCGTGGACCGTGTGCGGCCCGTAGAGCAGGGTGCGCACAGACTTTTCGGCGGCAAGCCGCGCCAGCAGCAGCGGCCAGTCCTGGGCGGTGGTGTCATGCACCTCGGTGCGGGCGGCCTCGATGTTCTTGCGGAATTGCGCGATGGCGGCAGCATTGTCCGCCGGCACGGGGCGACTGGCGAGCCAGGCATCGATGTCGGGCGCCGCTGCGGGCGTGCCCTTCGGCGCCGCGCGCAGGCGGCCGAGGATGCGCTCTCTGGCGCTCATGGTTTCTCTCCCGCGGTGCGCCGCCAGAGGAAGCTGGCAATGTGTTCGCCCTCGAGAGTCGGCGCTGGCGAGGCGGCGATTTCGTCGAGGCGCGCGGCGCGGCCGAGGATGTTGAACAGGCAGCCGCAGTCGGCGCTGACGACACGGTTCGCGCCGGTGGCGCGCAGGCTCTCGACCTTGTCCGTAACGATGGCTTCGGAGATGTCGGGGAAGCGGATCGAAAAGGTGCCGCCAAAGCCGCAGCATTCTTCGATGCGCGCCTGCTCGACGACGGAAACCTGCTGCAGGCCGGCGAGCAGGGCGGCGCTGGTTTCATGCGAGCCCATTTCGCGCCGTGCATGGCAGGAAGTGTGAAGCGCGACGGTGGTCGCGGTGCCGAGGTCGGGCTGTCTGAACCCGGCGACGTGGACCAGGAATTCGGTCAGTTCAAAAACGCGATCCGAGAGCTCCCGTGCTTGCGCCAGCAGCGCCGGATCGTCGGCAAACAGTTTCGGATACTCGTGCCGCATCATCGCGGCGCAGGAGCCCGAGGGTACGACGACCGGCCAGGGATTGGGGAACAGGCCCAGCTGCAGGCGGGCGACGGCGCGCGCTTCATCCGGATAGCCGCTGGTGTAGGCGGGTTGGCCGCAGCAGGTCTGTTGTTCGGGGAAATGTACCGTGATGCCTTCGCGCTCCAGCAGGCGGATGGTGTCGAGGCCGGCCTCGGGGGCGAACTGGTCGACCAGGCAGGTGGCGAACAGATAGACGTTTTCCGGTTTGGCGGGGTAATCCCGCGCAGGTCCGTGTCCTGGGCTCATCGTCATGCTCCTTCGTTGGGTCCGGCGTTAGGCAGTGACTGCAAAGCGGGTGAAACAGAAAAACACTTGGGCCGGCACTCTGCCGGCCCAAGTGTTTATTTGCGGCTGTTACTTGAAGTTCTTCATCACGTCGTCAAGCGGCACGTTGATCTTCTTGAAGCTCTCGATGTACTTCTGCTCTTCGGCCTTGTACTTGCCGGCTTCGAAGTCGGTGCGGAACTGGGCAGCTTCGGCAACCAGCGCCGGTGTCGAGATCTTCTTCGCATCTTCCCACAGCGGTGCCGTGGCTGTCTGCCATGCCTTGACTTCTTCCTTGTTCGGCACATGGACCTTCATGCCCTTGCCTTCGAGGCGCTTGACGAAGGTCGCGTCGGCTTCGCGGTTCAGCTTGCGCTGGAAGTCGCGGACTTCAACGGCGGTGGTTTCGATGGTCTTGCGGATGTTTTCCGGCAGCGCCTTCCACACCTTGCCGTTGACCTTGAAGATGAACACGTTGTAGGTGTGCTGGTCCTTGATCATGTAGGGCTGCGATTCGTACATCTTGGCCGAGTAGATATTGACCGTCGGGTTTTCCTGGCCGTCGATCACCTTCTGCAGCAGCGCGTTGGGCAGCTCGGAGTAGGCCATCGGTGTCGGGCTGCCGTTGAGGGTCTTGATCAGGCCCATGTACATCGGGCTTTCCATGACGCGGATTTTCTGGCCTTTCATATCCGCCGGAACCTTGATGGCGTTCTTCGAGGACGTGAAATTGCGCCAGCCGTTTTCCAGATAGACCACGCCGTGCATGCCCTTGCGGTCAAGCAGCTTCAGCAGGTTGCTGCCTTGCGCGCCGTCGAGGTAGGTGTATGCCGCCTCGTAGTTCTGGAACAGGAAGGGCAGGTCGAGCACCTGGAACTCGGGCGCGAAGCCGCCGATGGCGCCGGTGGTGGTGAAGGACATCTCGATGGTGCCGAGCTGCACGCCCTCGATGATGGCGCGTTCGGCGCCAAGCTGCGAGGCCGGGAACACCTTGATCTCGACTTCGCCCTTGGTGCGCTCCTTGATCAGGTCGGCAAAGCGGTTGGCGGCAACGTCAATCGGGGTGCCGGCGGTGATGACGTGGGCCAGCTTGAAGTTGTACTTGGCCTGGGCATACACCGGGGCAGCGGCGAACATGGAAACAGCGGTGACGCCGGTCAGAAGCTTGATGGTTTTGCTGAACATAAATCCTCCTGTGGTTGAACGATAGTACGAAAAGTGGATGGCGGTCGGATTACTTGGTGTTGCTCATGACTTCCGGCAGGAAGGTGCTGATGGTCGGAACGAAGGTGATGACCAGCAGGAACACCAGCATCGAGAGCATGAAGGGGATGGTGGCCCTCACCACGCGCTCCAGCGGCAGCTTGGTCATGCCCGCCGAGACGAACAGGTTGAGGCCCAGCGGCGGGGTCAGCATGCCCAGTTCGAGGTTGACGATCATGATGATGCCGAAGTGGATCGGGTCGATGCCCATCTTCTGCACCACCGGCAGGAACAGCGGCGCCAGCACCAGGATCGCGGAGTTGGGTTCCATGAAGCAGCCGACCACCAGCAGCATCAGATTCACGGCCAGCAGGAACATCCACGGCTGCGGCGTGACGGAGGTCAGCCAGGCGGCGACGGCCTGCGGAATGCTCTGGCTGGTGAGGAACCAGCTGAAGGCCGCGGCGGCGCAGATGATGAACATGATCATGGCGGACACGGCGGCCGAATCGCGCAGGATCGGCACGTAGTCGGCGAGCTTGATGTCCTTGTAGATGAAACTGCCGACGAATGCCGAGTAGATCACCGCCACAGCCGCCGCTTCGGTCGGCGTAAACACGCCGGTGTAGATTCCGCCGAGCACGATGACGGGCATCACCAGACCCCAGATGCCGTCCCTGAAGCCCTCGTTGAACTCTTTCCATGACGGCCGCGGCATGCGCTCGAAGCCCTGCTTCCTGCCGGCCATGAAGCACTGTGCGGCGAAGATGCAGGCCAGAATCAGGCCGGGAATCACGCCGGCGAGGAACAGCTTGCCGATGGCTTCACCGGTGGCGAGGCAATACACCACCATCGGAATCGAGGGCGGGATCAGGATGCCCAGCGAGCCCGCGGCGGTAACCACGCCGACCGAGAACTTCTCGTCGTACCTAGCTTTCATCAGGGCCGGGATCATGATCGAGCCGATTGCCGCGACGGTGGCGGGCGAGGAACCCGAGATGGCCGCAAAGAATGCGCAAGCCGCGGTGGCGGCAATCGCCAGGCCGCCGGGCAGCGGGCCGAAGATGTCGGTGGCGACGCGGATCAGCTTCTTCGACAGGCCGCCTGCGGTCATGATGTTGCCCGACAGCACGAACATCGGTATCGCCATCAGGGCGAAGGAGTCGGCGGCGTTGAACATCTGCTGAACGACGACCAGTAAAGGCACGTTGGTAAAGAAAGTGATCGACAGCAGCACCGTGGCGGCCATGGCAATGGCGATCGGTGTGCCGGTGGCCAGTGCCAGCGCCAGGATGACGAATACGAGAATGGCAGTCATGATGGTGGTTTCCGGTAGGGGGCGTTACATGGAGAACGCGGTGGGCTCTTCGTGGGTGGTGAAGAGTTTGATGATGTCGTGGATGAAGTGGATGACGGCGAAGGAGAGGCCTACCGGCATGGCCGAGTAGGGGATGGCCATCGAAATCCGCATGGCGGGCGAAAGCTGTTCGTACTCGAGGGTTTCCTGGATGAACAGCACCGACAGCCAGATCAGCACCAGCGAGACCACGACGCCGATGAGGTTCAGCACCACTTCCATGGTCAGCTTGAAACTGTGCGGCATGAGCCGCAGCAGCGCATCGACGCCGATGTGGATGTTGTTGCGCACGCCGATGGCGGTGCCGATGAAAATGGTCCATACAATGAGGTAGCGCGACAGCTCTTCCGACCAGTCCGGGGTGTAGTTCCAGAAGTAACGCAGCAGCACCTGAACAAAGATGAGGATCGAAACGCTGCCCAGCGCGAAGGCGCAGATGCTGTCCTCGATCCATGCCAGCGTGCGGGTAAAGATGTTCATGTGGGTACCCCCGTGAGTGACGATGGGGCGTACTCTAGCGACGCGCGGATCGGGGCGAAATCGGGTGAACTCCCATCAGGGTTGCTCCCATCAGGGAAAGCCCCAATGGCGCTGGAGTCCTGTCGGCAGTATTAGTTCTGCTTTCCCGTGCCGTCTTTGGCGATCCATCCACCATGAATCTTTTCCAGTCTCTGGTTTCCGCGCTTCGCCGCAGCCGTCCTCGGGGCGGCTGGGTGTGGGTGCTGCCCAACCTCGTGCTCGGCCTGTTTGTCGTCGCCTTGTTCGCCCTGCTGATCTTGCTGCAGCGTTACGAACAGACCACCCAGCGCAACGCACTGGCGCAGGACATCCAGTGGGCCGAGCAGACCATCCGCACCCACCTCACCACCAATCAGGAATTTCTCCAGCAACTGGCCAGAGGGCTTGCCGA
>CAIZKA010000340.1 GCA_903933395.1 uncultured beta proteobacterium
CGGTGCCGCAAAAGTCGGCGCCGGCGGCACGGCGATAAAGCCGGCCGCAGCGAGCAGCACGGCACCCGAGGCGCGCTTGCCGCGGGCCCTGGCGATTTCGGATACGGCCACCCAGGTGTGGGTGAAGTCGTTCCAGATCAGGCGGTAGGTCTTGTTCATGGGGTTGCTTCGATTGCAAAAGTATTGACAAAGTCAATACCTTTGCTAGTATTCGCCGTATGGATATCCGCTTTGAACTGAACGGTGACACCTTCGTGTGGAATGCCGCCAAGGCCGAGCGGAACTGGCGCCAGCATGGCGTTCGCTTCGAGGAAGCGGTCACGGTGTTTGGCGATCCGCTGTTCGTTTTGCTCGATGCCTCGCGCAACGACGAAGCTCGACAGGCCGCCGTCGGCTTCGACGGAACAGGACGCTTGCTTTACGTGGTGCATGTCGAGTTCGAGGCGGATTGCATCCGGCTGATTTCGGCGCGCCGCGCCACCCCTGACGAGGAGCATCGCTATGCTGACTGAACGCTTGAAAACACGACTAGCCAAAGATCGCCCGACGACATCGATTACCTTGCGCATTCCAGTCGACGTGGTCGAATCGATGAAAGCAATCGCCCCTCTTCGGGGCTTGAGCGGATACCAGACCTTGCTGAAGTCGTACATCAGCGAAGGCTTGCGGCGGGACGAGACACAGCTGAGCGGCGGCTCGGCGGCCCGACTGATCGAAGCGCTGAAACGGCGCGGCGTGCCGGAAGACCTGTTGGTCGAGGCGGTAAAAGAGGCGGCATAGCCCGCGCCCATCATCGTCAAAACGGCAGGCTGGCGGTAAGCCAGACCCGGTTGATGTCGAGGCTGCCGTCCTGATCGTTGCCGCTGGCGGTGGGATTGGGATTACTGCCCAGGCGGCGCGCCCAGACGGCCTTGAGGGTGAGGCCGTTATCGCCCTGCCAGGCCAGCGCGGCACCGGCGCCCGTGAGCCCGTAGCTCGGGCTGCCGTCGGGGTTGCGGATGTGGCCGGCGTCGTAGAAGCCGGTGAGGAGGAAGCCTGCGGGCAGCTTCCAGCGCAGTTCGAGGTTGCCCAGGGTGCCGCCGGCACCGCCGCCTTCGCTGGACGGGTAGGCGCGCACACCACCCGCGCCGCCGAGGTAGAACTTCTCCGAGGAATCGATGGCCTTGCCGGCCTCCTGCCCCGAGAGCAGGGCGAACAGCGAGAGGCTGTCGGTGATCACCTGCTGGCGCGAGAGGCTGTAGCGCCATTTGCTGAAGTGCTGGTCGCTGCTGCCGATGTCGTTGGCGCGCCGGCCCGTGATGAGGCCGAGGCTGGCGCTGTTGGCACCGCCCCCGCCCCAGTTGTCGAACAGGTTGCCGTTGAGGGTGACGGTGCTGTCGTCGACCGTGTAGCGGGTGCGGGTGGTGGTGGCGCCGCCGAACTGGTTGTCGAAGGCCTTGTGGTCGTAGGCCAGGTTGAGATAGAGATTGGTCAGCCGCGAGCGGATCAGCGGGTAGGTGGCCTCGAGCCCGAGGGTGCTGGAGGTGCCCTTGTCGGTCGACGAGTTGTACGGGGCGACGATGAGTTTGTAGCGCAGGCCGGAGGCGTTGACGCCGAGGCGCCAGCCGTCGCCGCCGACGGGAATGGTATAGGCCAGGCGCAGATAATCGCTGCCCCGGGTGTGGCTCAGGTTGCTGGTGAGCAGGTCGCCCAGGCCGAAGGGGCTGTTGGCGTTGAGGTTGGCGGTGAAACGCTGGTCGCCGGTGGAGCGCGAGCCGGTGGTGTCGAAACCGGCTTCGCCTGTCAGGGGCGGTTCGTCGGCGATCTTTAAGATCAGGTCGGTTTGCCCCCCGGCGGCGCCGGTGGCGAGGCTGCCGGCCACGGTGACGCCAGGCAGGTCATCGGCAAGCAGGAGGGCGCGGTCGAGGGCGTCGGCGTTGAGCGGGGCACCCCCGGCTTGTTGGGCACTGACGTTGC
>CAIZKA010000341.1 GCA_903933395.1 uncultured beta proteobacterium
AAACAAGGACAAGCTGAAGGCGGTGCCGATCGTCGACAAGGCCGGCAAGCCCGCCGTGCTGCCCTCGCTGAGTACCGTAATCGACGGCAGTTATCAGCCGCTGGCGCGTCCGATCTTCATCTATGTCAATGCCAAGTCGGCGGACAAGCCAGAGATCAAGGAGTTCGTCGAGTTCTACATGAAGCAGGCTGAAAAGCTGACCAAGGAAGTGAAGTACGTGCCCCTGCCGGCCAAGGCCTATGCCTACAACCTCGAGCATTTTGCCAAGCGCGTGAAGGGCACCAAGTTCGCCGGCGAAAACAAGGTTGGTCTGACCATCGAGGAATTGATGAAGCTGGAAGCGAAGTGAGCAATGGCGGGGGTGGCGCCTTTCGGCGAACCGCTCCCGCTGCTTGTTGACGTCGCTACCGTTTGCCGCATATGAAGATTTTCTCAGAGTTTCCCGCAATTACATGAGCGCCACGCTGTCACCGCCCCACTCAATGCCGGTCGGCAGTCACGTTAGTGACCGGCTGAGCAGGAAGGCCTCGCGCCATGTCAAGGAGCGCATCATCGAGGCCCTGTTGTTCAGCGCCGCGGCGTTTTCGGTGTTTGTCACGGGCGCCATCGTCTATGTGCTGGTCAAGGAGTCCTGGGTCTTCTTCGAGACCGTACCGCTGTCGGATTTCCTCTTCGACACACAATGGACGCCGCTGTTCGACGACGCGCACTACGGTATCATGGTGCTGCTCTCCGGCACCCTGACCAGTTCCGGCGTGGCCCTGCTGGTCGCCATCCCGCTGGGTACCATCATCGCCCTCTACCTGTCCGAGTTTGCCGGCTTCAAGGTGCGCGAGATTGCCAAGCCCTTTCTCGAACTGCTGGGTGGCGTTCCCACCATCGTCTATGGCTACTTCGCGCTGACGATGATCACGCCGCTGCTGCAGAAGATCTACCCGGATCTGCCGGGCTTCAACCTGCTCTCCGCCGGCCTGGTGATGGGCATCATGATCATTCCCTACGTCGCCTCGCTCTCCGAAGACGCCATGCGTGCGGTGCCAATGGCGCTGCGCGAGGGTTCCTATGCGATGGGGGCGACGCGACTGCAGACGGCGCTGTGGGTGGTGACGCCGGCGGCGACCTCGGGCATCGCCTCGGCCTACATCCTCGGCATTTCGCGCGCTGTCGGCGAGACCATGATCCTCGCCGTGGCGGCCGGCATGCAGCCCAACCTGACCTTCAACCCGACCGAACCGGGTGCGACCATCACCTCCTACATCGTGCAGGTGGCTCTGGGCGACCTGCCGCACGGTTCGATCGGCTACCAGACCATCTTCGCCGCCGGCCTCACGCTGCTGCTGATGACGCTGGCCTTCAACCTGCTCGGCTACTGGCTGCGCAAACGTTTCCGCGAGGTGTATTGAAATGATGACAGCCGCCGACCTCGCTGCCATTCGCGCCATCATCACGCGGGCCAAACGCTGGGACCTGTTCTTCTCCCTGCTCGGCATCCTGTCGCTGATGGTGGGTGTGCTGACCTTCACTGTGCTCTTCGTCGACATGGCGATTCAGGGCGTACCGCGCCTGAACCTGGATTTCTTCACCTCATTTCCTTCACGCAAGGCTGCCAATGCCGGCATTCTCTCGGCCTGGGTCGGCACCGTGCTGGTGATGCTGCTGACGGCGCTGGCGGCCGTGCCGCTGGGGGTGGCCGCCGGCGTCTATCTCGAAGAATATGCGCCGAAGAACTGGATGACGGACATCATCGAGATCAACATCAGCAACCTCGCCGGCATCCCGTCGATCGTCTATGGCCTGCTGGCGCTCGGCCTGTTCGTGTATTACTTCGGCTTCGGCCAGAGCATCCTCTCCGCCGGCCTGACGCTGGCGCTGCTGATCCTGCCGGTGATCATCGTCGCCACGCGGGAAGCCATCCGCGCCATTCCGCAATCGATCCACGAAGGCTCCTATGCCTGCGGCGCGACTACCTGGCAGACCGTCAGCGACCATATCCTGCCGTATTCCTCGGCCGGGATACTCACAGGCGTCATCATCGGCATGGCGCGCGCCATCGGCGAGACGGCGCCCATCATCACCATCGGCGCGCTGACTTTCATAGCCTTCCTGCCACCGGCGCCCTTCACGGGCGAGCCGCCGGCCGGGCTGTTCGACTGGATCTTCGCGCCCTTCACGGTGATGCCGATCCAGATGTTCAACTGGACTTCGCGGCCCGAGGCGGCTTTCGCGATAAACGCCGCCGCCGCGGGCTTCGTCCTGGTTTTCATGACCCTGGCCATGAACGGTCTGGCCATCTACGTGCGCTATCGTCTGCGTAAAAACATCAAGTGGTGAACCCAATGCAAATACCCAGCACCGGATTGGCGGCGGGCGTCGAGGGCGCCGTGCTCAAGGCCGATGTCCGCGACCTCGACTTCTACTATGGCGCCTTCCATGCGCTGAAGCGGGTGTCGATGCCCATCCATGATCACATGGTGACGGCACTGATCGGCCCTTCGGGGTGCGGCAAGTCCACACTGCTGCGCTGCTTCAACCGCATGCACGACCTGTATCCCGGCAATCGCTACGCCGGCGGCGGCATCGTCCTCTACCCGGACGATACCAACCTGCTATCGCCTGATGTCGATCCGATCGAAGTCCGCATGCGCATCAGCATGGTGTTCCAGAAGCCCAACCCCTTCCCCAAGTCGATCTACGAGAACGTCGCCTACAGCCTGCGCGTGCGCGGCATGAGCAACAAGAGCGAACTCGACGATCGCGTCGAATCGGCGTTGAAGGGCGCCGCACTTTGGAACGAGGTCAGCAACCGGCTCAAGGAACTCGGCGCCAATCTTTCCGGCGGCCAGCAGCAGCGCCTGTGCATCGCCCGCGCCCTGGCCTCCGATCCGGAGATCATCCTGTTCGACGAACCGACCTCGGCGCTCGACCCGATCGCCACGGCCAGCATCGAGGAACTGATCATCGAACTGAAGGAAAAGGTCACCATCCTGATCGTCACCCACAACATGCAGCAGGCGGCGCGCATCTCTGACTTCACCGCCTACATGTACCTCGGCGAAATGGTCGAGTTCGGCGTTACCGACCAGATTTTCATCAAGCCGCAGAAGAAGGCGACGGAAGACTACATTACCGGGCGTTTCGGCTAAGGCGCAGCTACGCCTGCAAGAAGTCGGCGCTGGCGATACGGCGCAGCCTTATGGTCGGACGCGCGCCTGCGTCGGCTTGCGGCGGTGATCGTTGTCAGGGGCGCAGGCAACGGCGCACCAATCCTCATGCTTGAATGCTAACGCCGGGCGGCCGGTAAGCGGCCGCGGCGATCTCCTGCGCCAAAGGCCGTGCCACCCCGAGCATGACATTGAGCAATTCCTGCGCAATCAGTTCGCGCAAGGGGACCAGGGGTCCCGGCAGGCGCACCGAGCGGCTCAAGGAACGGGTTTCCTCGGCGTACAGGCGAAAAAGCTCATGCAGCAGCTGTGCGAATTCGTCGCGAGAGAAGCTCGCGTGCATCGCGCTGCGCAAGCCAGGCCGGTTGCCGCGGGCGTGCAGAATTCTCAGGGCGGCTTCGTGCAGCAGTTTCATGCGCCGGGCACGGATCGGTGCGATCTCCTCGTAGCGGATCACGATCTCGACCGGGAACCGGCCGACGCGGGCGAGGAACATGCGGTCGATGTCCTTGGTCGCCTGCAGCAGTTGCGGCAGGATCTCGCTCCATTCGAGCGGACCCGCCTCCATCAGTTCGCGGGCGCGCAGGATCACCAGGGTGTCCTTCCTTATCTCCTTGTCCACATTCAGCGCCAGCACCGGTTCCAGATGCGGCAGGGCCAGGCGGAGGGGCAGGGCGGCGCGCAGCGCGGTAGTTGTGCGCCGGCTGTAGGCGTTGAGGATCCGGCCGTTGAGTCTGGCGAGGGAACGCGCCGGCTTCACCTCGTTGCGGTTCCGGTCAGGCTTGGGCAGCCTGCAGCGGCTTTACCGCGCGGTGAAAGCCCAGCATGCCATGAAACACGGTATCCACCTTGACGTCGACATAGCCCAGTTCGCGCAGCAGGATAGACAGTTCCTCGGCGGTATAGAACAGTTCCAGCGCATCGAGGAAATACTGCTTGGCCTTGGCCGCCGCCGGGCCACTGCCGACGATCAGGCCGGTCAGGCCGAGGCAACTGCGCAGATAGGTGTAGTAGAGCTTTTTAACGATCGGATTACGTGGGCGCAGCATGTCGGAATGGTGGAAATGGCCGCCGGGCTTGAGCACGCGCAGGATCTCGGTGAACACCTCGCGCACGCGCAGGTGGCGCGAGGCGAACTGCAGCGTGACGATGTCGAAGTGGTTGTCGGGAAAGGGCAGGGTATGCACGTCGCCGATGGTGCTTTTGATCTGGAAGCCCTGAGCGGCGGCGCGTTGCTGGCCGACGGTTTGCATGGCGACGCTGCGGTCCATGGCGTGCACGTCCAGCGTCGGCTCACGCTGCAACAGGGCGATGCCGATGGCGTTGGTGCCGGCGCAAACGTCGAGCACCTTCTGCTTCGGCTGCAGATCCACCAGTTGCATGAAGCGCCGCAGGAAGTTGCCGAACTGCCCGAGGGCCGCAATGTTGTTGGCGCGGTCGTAGTAGGGGGCGACGTCGGCGAAGACGTCGTTCAGTTCATTGCTCCAGACATCGCCGAGACGCTCCTCGCGTACAGCTTCCCTTGAGGCCAGTGGGGGTGGTGCCATTGGTCTTGTTCTTTCCCTGAGTAGTGAGTGGGTAGCTTATATTCGCAGCAGGAACACCGCGGATGCAATGCTGCCGGCTATGGCTGCAGCATACAGCAGCGTCGCGACCAGCGTGTCGGCACGCAGGCCGAAATCAAAGCAGGTGCAGCGAAGGCGATGTGCCGAACTCCACAGCGAGAGGGCGACTACGCCAAAGAGGATCAATTTGCCGAGGCCGTTGCCGGCGAAGGCATGCAACTTCTCGTAGCCGAGACCGGCAGGAACGTGGCCCAGCGCCGCCATGAAGGTGAGTACGACGATCACCGGGATGCAGAAGGCGATGACGGTTCCGCCGGCGGCAAACGGGAACCAGACGACAGGTTTGTGCGACTTGGCCATGGTCAGAACACTCCCGCAACAAAGAGGACGACGACGGACAGCACTGCCCACGCCGCATAGTGCGCACCCGAAATCAGGTTGCCGGGCACGAAGTCCTCGCCGATCTGTATGGGCATGGCCTTTTGCGTGGCGTTGAACCAGGTGGCGGCGTGATAGACGGCGGCGACCAGACACAGGAATTGAAACACCACCGAAGCCGGGCTCTTCAGCGCCGCCAGAAAGCCTTCCCAAGCCGCCGGTCCGGCCGAAAGTCGCTGCAGGCCGACCACCAGCAGCACGCAGTAGGCACCGATGAAAATGCTGGTGATCTCGCGCGACATGTAGCGCAGGTAGCGTGGATGGCGGAAATACCAGGACGTCGGTGGTACCTCTCTAATCAAGGGGTTGCGGCTCATGACTTGCCTCCCGGAATCAGGTGTTCGACGATCCAGTCGATCGAGCTGGTGATCTTCATCTGCTGCAGGGCGCTGGCCGGATCGACATGGGCCGGACAGACCTCGGAACAGGCGCCGACGAAAGTGCATTCCCAGACGCCTTCGTGGGTCGCGACGACCTCCTGCCTTTCCTTGCGTCCGCCGTCCCGCGAATCCTGGTTGTAGCGGTGCGCCAGGGTCAGCGCCGCCGGGCCGATGAAGTCCGGCGTCAGGCCGTACTCGGGGCAGGCGGCGTAGCACAGCATGCAGTTGATGCACATCGAATACTGGCGGAACTTCATCAGCTGCGCCGGGGTCTGCTTGTACTCGCCCTCGCTGATCGGCTTTTTTTCTTTCGGGATGATGTAGGGCTTGACGCGCTTGAGCTTTTCCATGAAGTCGTCGGGCGCGGTGACCAGGTCGCGCTCGACCGGAAAGTGTGCCAGCGGCTCGACCCGGATCACGCCCTCATAGGCGCGCAGGAAGGCATGGCAGGACAGCTTCGGCTCGCCGTTGATCATCATGCCGCAACTGCCGCATACGGCCATGTGGCAGGACCAGCGGTAATTGAGTGTGGGATCGATGTCGGCCTTGATCTTGTTTAGCGCATCGAGCACCACCCATTCTTCCTGACACATCACTTCGTAGCGCTGAAAGTGGGCTTCGGTATCGGTGTCCGGGTTGTAGCGCAGGACTTCCAGCTGGACCAGACGCTCTTTCATTTGTGGTCTCCCGAATAGTCGCGCACGCCGGGCGGCGATTTGGTGATTACCACGTCGAGGTAGTCGACTCGCGGCACATCGAGCCCCTGATGATGAACCATGGTGTGGCACAGGAAATTCTTGTCGTCGCGCTCGACGTAATCGAGGCGCTGGTGGGCGCCGCGCGACTCCTTGCGGGCCAGGGCTCCGACCGTTACGGCTTCCGCGCAGTCGAGCATGGAGCCGAGTTCGAGCACCTGGAACAGGTCGGTGTTGAAGACGCTGCTCTTGTCGGTGAGGATCACGCGCTGGTAGCGCTGGCGCAATTCGTGGATTTTGCTCACGCCCTCCTGCAGGCCTTCCTCGGTGCGGTAGATGCCGACGTTCTTTTCCATGGTGTCCATCATTTCCTTGCGCAGGCCGGACATTGATTCCGTGCCGTCGGTCCGCGACAACAGATCGCCGATGCGCTGCTGCGTCTTTTCAGCCTGGGCGTTCAGCGCGACAGCATTGCCGGCGGGCAGGCCCTGGATGTGCTCGATCGCCGAGAGCGCGGCGCGGCGGCCGAACACCAGCAGTTCGACCAGCGAGTTCGATCCCAGGCGGTTGGCACCGTTCAAGCTGACGCAGGCGCATTCGCCGGCGGCGAAGAGGCCTGGCAGGGGCGTCGCCGCCGCCGTGTTGGTGGAAATGCCGCCCATCATGTAATGCACCACGGGGCGGATCGGAACCGCGTCCTTGACGATATCGACGCCGAGGTAGGCCTCGGCCAGTTCGCGCACCAGCGGCAGGCGCTCGTTGATCTTTTTTTCGCCGAGGTGGCGCATGTCGAGCAGCACGCATTCGCCCCACTGCGTGGTGACGGTATTGCCCTTTTGCAGCTCGTGCCAGTAGGCCTGACTGACGCGGTCGCGGGGGCCGAGCTCCATGGTCTTGAGTTGCGGCTGGCCGACCGGCGTTTCCGGACCCATGCCGTAATCCGCCAGATAGCGGCGGCCGTGCTTGTTCACCAGGATGCCGCCTTCGCCGCGGCAGGCTTCGGTCAGCAGGCTGCCCGTATTGGGCAGGCCGGTCGGGTGGTACTGGACGAACTCCATGTCTTTCAGCGGTGCGCCGGCGCGGTAGGCCATGGCCATGCCGTCGCCGGTCTTGATGGCGCCGTTGGTGGAGAAGGGGAACATGCGGCCAGCGCCGCCGCCGGCGACGATCACCGCTTTGGCGTGGATCTGGCGCAGTTCGCCGCTGCGCATTTCCATCGCCGTGACGCCCTGGCAGCGGCCGTCATCGACCAGCAGATCCAGCGCGTAATACTCGTCGTAGCGTGTAATGCTCGGAAACTGCAGCGAGGTCTGGAACAAGGTGTGCAGTATGTGGAAGCCGGACTTGTCGGCGGCGAACCAGGTGCGCTTTTTTTTCATGCCGCCGAAGGGTCGCACCGCCACCGAGCCGTCGGCCTCGCGGTTCCAGGGGCAGCCCCAGTGCTCCAGTTGCAGCAGTTCCTTGGGGGCCTCATGAATGAAGTATTCGACGCAGTCCTGATCGGAGAGCCAGTCACCGCCTCCAACGGTATCGTCGAAGTGCATGTCGAAGCTGTCATCCGGCTTGATCACGCCGGCGGCGCCACCTTCCGCGGCACAGGTGTGGCTGCGCATCGGGTAGACCTTTGAGATCAGCGCGATGCGCAGCGTGGGGTCGGTTTCGGCGAGAGCGATTGCGGCCCGCAATCCCGCTCCTCCGGCACCTATGATTGCGACATCGGTCGTTATGGTTTCCATTGCGCTCATCCGTGGGGTAATCGTTGGTCTTGGGCAGCCATTGTCGGCGTTCTGAGGTTTTTCTTGTTGATTTGTGTCAAATTAGGCAAGGAGGCCGACATGAATGTGCCTCGGCCCGATGGACAGTGCGCGACCGACCCCCGGGTAGTCTGGCATTCGACAAGCGCAGCCGTTATAATCGCCGGCTTCGTATAAATGCGCCCGATTCACGATGCGTACAAAGCTTGTTGCCGGAAACTGGAAAATGCATGGCAGCCTCGCCGCCAATCAGGCGCTTCTGCACGTCGTTCGCGACGGGGTCATCGGCCGCGCCGAGGCTGCGGTTTGCGTTCCGTATCCCTATCTGGCCCAAGCACAGGCGGCGCTCGCTGGCAGCAGCGTCGCCTGGGGCGCGCAGGATGTTTCGGAGCACGCACAGGGAGCATGGACCGGTGAAGTCAGCGGCGCAATGCTGACCGATTTCGGCTGCACGTATGTTCTGGTCGGCCATTCCGAGCGGCGCTCCTTTTTCGGCGACACTGACGCCGTGGTGGCGGCCAAATTTTCAGCGGCACTAAGCGCCGGTTTGAGGCCGGTGCTGTGCGTCGGCGAATCGCTTGCCGAGCGCGAGGCAGGAATCACCGGCGAGGTAGTGACCCGCCAGATCGACGCCGTGCTGGCCAAGTCCGGCGTTGCGGCATTTGCCCAGGCGGTGGTCGCCTACGAGCCGGTATGGGCCATCGGTACCGGACGCACGGCGTCACCGCAGCAGGCGCAGGAAGTTCATGCCCTGATTCGCGCCCGCTTCGCGCGGGATAGCGCCGAAGTCGCTGCCGGACTGCGGATTCTTTACGGAGGCAGCGTCAAGGCAAACAACGCGGCCGAGCTTTTCGGTCAGTCCGATATCGATGGCGGACTCATCGGCGGCGCTTCATTGGTGGCGGCGGACTTTCTCGCCATTTGTGCCGCCGCCTGAATATCATCTGAAGAGGTTGACATGGAATTGCTGCATACAATCGTTCTGACCCTGCACATCATTGCCGGCATCAGCGTAATAGGTTTCGTGCTCCTCCAGCACGGCAAGGGCGCCGACATGGGCGCAGCTTTTGGCAGTGGCGCTTCGGGCAGCCTGTTCGGGGCCACCGGATCGGCGAATTTTCTTTCGCGCGCGACGGCAGTGCTGGCGGCCGTGTTTTTCCTGACCAGCCTCACGCTTTCATACATCGCCACTTCGAGCCCCAGGGTTTCGGGCAGCGTGATGGATTCGGCACCCGTGCAGAAGGCGCCGGCTGGTCCGGCACAGACCCCGCCGGCTCCCGACTCGAAAGCCAAGGACATCCCGAAATAGGGCGTGACACAGGCTGGTGGATAGTTTTTTTGTTGCGGCGCACGATTGAGTCAATGGCTTGTTATATAATTCGCGCCGCTCCCGCAGTAACGAAATTGCCGACGTGGTGAAATTGGTAGACACGCTATCTTGAGGGGGTAGTGGCGCAAGCTGTGTGAGTTCGAGTCTCACCGTCGGCACCAGGAATATTGGCAGTAAACGAGCAGTACCGAGGTTTTGAGCGTCGATTGTCTTGCAGCGCATCGCTTGGCGGCCGGCCGACAACAACGAGTGACGTGGCTTGCCACCAAAATGCTGGATAACTACTTTCCGATACTCGTATTCATCCTGGTGGGCCTTGCCTTCGGCTGTGTGCCCATCCTGCTCGGATGGCTGATCGCGCCGAATCGTCCCGACAGCGAGAAGCTTTCTGCCTTCGAATGCGGTTTTGCACCCTTCGAAGATGCGCGCATGAAATTCGACGTGCGCTATTACCTGATCGCCATTCTCTTCATCCTGTTCGACCTTGAAATAGCCTTCCTTTTCCCCTGGGCGTCGATCTTCAAGGAAATCGTCAATACCGACTCGGTGAAACTGTTCGGGTTCATCGAGATGTTCGTCTTTATAGGCATCCTCGTCGTTGGTTACGTTTATGCGTGGGCCAAGGGAGCGCTGGATTGGGAATAAAGGCGTGAGCAGCGAAGGGGGACCCATGAACGCAGTGAATGGGGGCGTAGCGACCGCGAACGCCGCCGACTGCTTGCGCGATGTCGGGAATCGCCGCGACGACTATTGCGGGGAGGCTTTGGCATGAGCATCGAAGGCGTTCTGCAGGAAGGCTTCGTCACCACATCGCTGGACAAGATCATCAACTGGACGCGTACCGGTTCGATGTGGCCGATGACTTTCGGTCTGGCCTGCTGCGCCATCGAAATGATCCACGCCGGCTGTTCGCGCTACGACCTCGATCGTTTCGGTATCGTGTTTCGTCCGAGTCCCCGCCAGTCCGATGTGATGATCGTGGCCGGCACCCTTACCAACAAGATGGCTCCGGCCCTGCGCAAGGTCTATGACCAGATGGCCGAGCCGCGCTGGGTGCTGTCGATGGGTTCCTGCGCCAATGGCGGCGGCTACTATCACTACTCCTATTCGGTGGTACGCGGCGTGGATCGCATTGTTCCCGTCGATGTTTATGTGCCGGGCTGCCCGCCGACGGCAGAAGCCTTGCTGTACGGCCTGATCCAGTTGCAGAGCAAGATCCGCCGCACCACCACCATAGCCCGCTGACCTGAATCCAAGACAATGAGTGCCAAACTGGAACGGCTCTGCCGGCAATTGAAAGAAAGCTTCGGCGATCGCGTCGGCGAACCGGTTATCAATCATGGCGAAGTGAGCGTCGCCGTTCCCGCCGCGGACTATCTTGCGGTGATGCGCCAGTTGCGTGACGATCCCGCCTTCAGCTTCGAGCTGTTGATGGACCTTTCCGGCATCGATTATTCGGAGTTCACCGGCTATCAGGGCATGCGTTTCGCGGCGGTGAGCCAACTTCTCTCGATCACCCACAACTGGCGCCTCCAGGTCAAAGCGTTTGCCATTGACGACGAATTCCCCGTATTGGAGTCGGTGGTGGACGTCTGGAACGTGGCGAACTGGTACGAGCGCGAAGCCTTCGACCTCTTCGGGATCCACTTCGAGGGCCACCCCGACCTGCGCCGCCTCCTCACCGACTACGGTTTTGTCGGACACCCCTTCCGCAAGGACTTCCCGATTTCCGGCTATGTCGAGATGCGTTACGACCCGGAGCAGAAGCGCGTGATCTATCAGCCCGTGACGATCGAGCCGCGTGAAGTGACGCCGCGCATCGTGCGCGAGGAAAACTACGGAAAAGGCGGCGGCCGTGGCTGACATCAAGAATTACACCCTCAACTTCGGACCCCAGCATCCGGCTGCGCACGGAGTGCTGCGCCTGGTGCTGGAACTCGATGGCGAAGTGGTGGTGCGTGCGGATCCGCATATCGGTCTCCTGCATCGTGGCACCGAGAAACTGGCCGAGACGCGCACCTGGCTGCAGACCCTGCCGTATCTGGATCGCCTCGACTACACGTCGATGATCCCCAGCGAACACGCCTACTGTCTGGCGGTCGAGCGCTTGCTGGGTGTCGAGGTGCCGATACGTGCCCAGTACATCCGAGTCATGTTTGACGAGATCGCGCGGATCAAGAACCACCTTCTCAACATCGGCACCCATGCGCTCGACATCGGTGCCATGACCATGGTGTTGTACACCTTCCGCGAGCGCGAAGATTTGTTCGACGCGCTCGAGGCGACCTGCGGCATCCGCATGCACCAGGCCTACTACCGGCCCGGTGGCGTCTATCGCGACCTGCCGGACCAGATGCCGAAGTACAAGGAAAACAAGTTCAAGAATGCGCAGACTGTCAAGGAATTGAACGAGGCGCGCAATGGCAGCCTGCTGGATTTCCTCGAAGATTTCACCAATCGCTTCCCGGTCTACCTGAGTGAGTACCACACCCTGCTGACCGACAACCGCATCTGGAAACAGCGCACCGTCGGGATCGGTGTCGTCAGCCCGGAACGTGCACTGCAACTGGGCTTCAGCGGCGCCATGCTGCGCGGTTCTGGCATCGAATGGGATCTGCGCAAGAAGCAGCCTTACGAAGTGTATGACCGCATGGATTTCGACATCCCTGTCGGCGTCAACGGCGACACCTATGACCGCTACCTGGTCCGCATGGAAGAAATGGCCCAGGCCAACCGCATCATCAGGCAATGCATAGATTGGCTGCGCAAGAATCCCGGCCCCGTGATCACCGACGATCACAAGGTCGCACCGCCATCGCGGGAAAAGATGAAGGGCAGCATGGAAGAGTTGATTCACCATTTCAAGCTCTTCTCCGAAGGCATGCACGTGCCGGCCGGAGAGGCCTATGCCGCAATCGAACATCCCAAGGGCGAGATGGCGGTCTGGGCGGTGTCGGACGGCGCCAACAAACCCTACCGGATCAAGCTTCACACCGCAGGAATACCCCACCTGGCCGCCACGGATGAAATGTGCCGCGGCCACATGTTGGCCGATGCGACTGCCGTAATCGGCACCATCGATCTGGTCCTTGGCGACGTTGACAGATAAGCGCATGAATACGCCGAACATCACCGTGAATCCCGAATTGAGTCCCGAGGCGCTGAAGAAGATCGACCGGGAAGTGGCCAAGTACCCCGCTGACCAGAAACAGTCGGCGGTCATGGCGGCCCTCGTCATCGCCCAGGACGAAAAGGGCTGGCTATCCAAGGAGACCATTGCCGTGGTCGCCAATTACCTCGGCATGGCACCCATGGCTGCCTATGAAGTGGCGAGTTTCTACAACATGTACGACCTGCACCCGGTCGGCAAATACAAGCTGACCGTCTGTACCAACCTGCCTTGTGCCTTGTCGGGCGGGGTGCATGCCGCCGACTACGTCAAGGGAAAACTTGGCATCGATTTCAATGAAACCACGCCGGATGGAAAATTCACGCTGAAAGAAGGCGAGTGCATGGGCGCCTGCGGCGATGCGCCGGTGATGCTGGTGAACAACAAGCGCATGTGCAGCTTCATGCTGCCCGAGCAGATCGACAAGCTGCTGGCGGAGTGCAAATAAGATGGCCCTGATCGACACCATCAATCCGCTGCTGACCACCGGCTGGTCGAAGGGCGATGACGGCTGGAGCCTGAAGGATTACGAGGCGCGCGGTGGTTACAAGCAGTTGCGCCGCGTGCTCGAAAGCAAGATGACCCAGGACGACCTGATCGCCGAAGTCAAGAAGTCGGTCCTGCGCGGTCGCGGCGGCGCGGGCTTCCCTACCGGCCTCAAGTGGAGCTTCATGCCCAAGGCGGCGCCGGAAAAGTACGTCGTGTGCAATACCGACGAAGGCGAGCCGGGGACATTCAAGGATCGCGACCTGCTGCGCTTCGATCCGCATTCGACCATCGAAGGCATGATCATCGCCGGCTATGCGGTAGGCGCCAAGCTGGGCTACAACTATATCCACGGCGAGATTTTCGAGATCTACCAGCGTTTCGAGGCAGCCCTCGACCAGGCGCGTGCCGCCGGTTACCTGGGCAACAACATCCTCGGTTCCGATTTCAGTTTCGACCTGTTCGCGCATCACGGCTGGGGCGCCTACATTTGCGGCGAGGAAACCGGCCTCCTCGAATCCATCGAGGGCAAGAAGGGCCAGCCGCGTTACAAGCCGCCGTTCCCCGCGAACTTCGGCCTCTACGGCAAGCCGACCACGATCAACAACACCGAGACTTTCGCTGCGATTCCCTTCATTCTCGGCATGGGCGGCGAGGCCTACCTCAACCTGGGCAAGCCCAACAACGGCGGCACCAAGCTCTTCTCCATCTCGGGCCATGTCAATCGCCCCGGCAACTACGAAGTGCCGATGGGCACGCCCTTCGCCAAGCTGCTGGAAATGGCCGGCGGCATGCGCGGCGGGCGCAAGCTCAAGGCGGTGATCCCCGGCGGTTCTTCGGCCCCGGTACTGCCTGCGGACGTGATCATGGACTGCACCATGGATTACGACTCGATCGCCAAGGCGGGTTCCATGCTCGGCTCGGGCGCCGTGATCGTCATGGACGAAACCGTATGCATGGTCAAGGCGCTGGAACGCCTGGCCTACTTCTATTTCGAAGAGTCCTGCGGCCAATGCACGCCTTGCCGCGAGGGCAGCGGCTGGCTGTATCGCGTCGTGCATCGGATTGAACACGGCGAAGGCCGTCCCGAAGACCTCGACCTGCTGAACCGGGTGACCGACAACATGATGGGCAAGACCATTTGTGCGCTGGCCGATGCCGCCGCCTTTCCGGTGCGCAGCTTCATCAAGCATTTCCAGAGCGAGTTCGAGTACCACATCAATAACAAGAAGTGTCTCGTCGATCCGGACGTTCAGCGCGCCGGCAGCGGCTTTTTCAAGGCAGGGGCGGCGTAATGGTCGAGATCGAAATCGACGGCAAGACCCTGCAGGTCGCCGAAGGCAGCACCATCATCGAGGCCGCCCATCAGTTGGGCACCTACATCCCGCACTTCTGCTATCACAAGAAACTGTCCATCGCCGCCAATTGCCGGATGTGCCTGGTGCAGGTGGAAAAGGCGCCGAAGCCGATGCCGGCCTGCGCCACACCCGTTGCCAACGGCATGAAGGTGTTCACGCATTCCGACCTCGCCGTCAAGGCGCAGAAGGCCGTGATGGAGTTCCTCCTGATCAACCATCCGCTGGATTGCCCGATCTGCGATCAGGGCGGCGAGTGCCAGTTGCAGGATCTCGCGGTCGGCTACGGCGAATCCGCCTCGAAGTACGAAGAGGAAAAGCGCGTCGTCCCCGACAAGGATCTCGGTCCGCTGGTATCGACCGACATGACCCGCTGCATCAACTGCACGCGCTGCATCCGCTTCACGGCTGAGATCGCCGGCTTCATGGAACTCGGCCAGTCCTACCGCGGCGAACGCGCCGAAGTCATGCCTTTCATAGGCAAGACCGTGGATACCGAACTCTCCGGCAACATCATCGACCTCTGTCCGGTCGGCGCACTGACCTCCAAACCCTTCCGCTTCTCGGCGCGCACCTGGGAACTCTCGCGGCGCAAGTCGGTGAGCCCGCATGACGGCCTGGGCAGCAACCTGATCGTGCAGACCAAGCACGACAAGGTGATGCGCGTGCTGCCGCTGGAAAACGAAGATATCAACGAGTGCTGGCTGACGGACAAGGAACGCTTCTCCTATCAGGGCCTCAATTCGCCCGAGCGCTTGACCAAGCCGATGGTGAAGCAGGGCGGTGAGTGGAAAGAAGTCGATTGGAGCGTTGCGCTCGATTACGCCGCGCACGCCTTGCGCGACGTGGCCAAGACGCACGGTGGCGCGGCCATCGGCGGCCTGTTGAGTCCGCATGCGACGCTGGAAGAAATGTACCTGGCGCAGAAGCTCATGCGCGGCCTGGGCAGCGAGAACATCGACTTCCGCCTTCGCCAAAGCGATTTCTCCGCCGACGGCAAGCGCAAGGGAACGCCCTGGCTGGGCATGAAGATCGACGACATCAGCCGTCTCGACCGGGTACTGGTGGTCGGTTCCTTCCTGCGCAAGGATCATCCGCTGATCGCCCAGCGCCTGCGCCAGTCGGCCAAGAAGGGCGCCCAGATCAGCGTCCTGCACAGTGCCGACGATGACCTGCTGATCAAGCTGCAGGCGCGCGCCATTGCCGCGCCGTCACAACTGCCTGCCCAACTCGCCGAGATCGTCAAGGCTGTCGCCGAGCTTAAGGGCGTGGCTGCGGATGCCGCACTGGCAAATGTCGGCGCCGGTGATACGGCAAAGAAGATTGCGGCAAGCCTTGTCTCCGGAAGCAATGCGGCAGTCCTGCTCGGCAACTTCGCCCAGCAGCATCCCCAGGCGGCGACGCTCAGCGCGCTGGCACAGCAACTGGCCGGACTGCTCGGCGGCAAATCCGGTTTCCTCGGCGAGGCGGCCAACAGCGTCGGCGGCTACGTTGCGAAGGCCGTTCCCTCCGGTGCCGGACTCAGCGCCGCGGCGATGCTCAAGGATCCCCGCCAGGCCTACGTCGTGGTCGGTGCCGAAGCCGAACTCGATTGCGCCGACGGCGCACAGGCGCTGGCTGCACTGCGCAAGGCTGCCGTCACCGTGGTCCTGAGCTCCTTCAAATCGCAGGCCATGCTCGATTACGCGGCTGTGCTCCTGCCGGTCTCCCCGTTCTCGGAAACGTCCGGCACCTTCGTCAATACCGAAGGCCGCGTCCAGAGTTTCTATGCCGCCGCCAAGCCGCTGGGCGAGACCCGTCCGGCATGGAAGGTTCTGCGCGTACTGGGCAACCTGCTCGAACTGAACGGCTTCGACTTCAACAGCAGCGAAGATGTGCGGGCCGAAGTACTCGGCGGCCAGCCTGAATTCGTCGCGGGCCTGGACAATGGAAGTGATGGCGTGAAACTGAATCTGGCTTCGTCCGCCGGCGGTATTGAACGCGTTGCCGACGTGCCGATCCACTTTGCCGATCCGCTGGTGCGGCGCTCGCTGCCGCTGCAGCACGCGGCGGATTCCGCCACGCCTGCCGCCCGCCTGAATGCAGAGATGCTGGCCAAGCTCGGCGTTGCTGCCGGCGACAAGCTGAAAGTCGGCGCCGGCGATACGGTGATTCTTGCGGCACAACTCGAAGCCGGCCTGCCCGATGGCGTGGTTCGCGTCGCCGCGGCGCATGCGGCGACGCTGGCGCTCGGTCCGATGTCCGGCGTTTTGAGCGTGGAGAAGGCGTGATGGAAGCAACCGTCCTCAACCTGCTCGCATCGATTCTCGGTCCCTTGTGGGCGCCGCTGTGGGCGGTAGCCAAGCCCGTTTGGCCGCTGATCTGGACCCTGGCCAGGATCGTGCTGATAATGGCGCCCCTTTTGTTGTGCGTCGCCTACCTGACCTTCTGGGAGCGCAAGATTATCGGCTGGATGCAGGTTCGCATCGGCCCCAATCGCGTCGGTCCCTGGGGCCTGCTGCAGCCTATCGCCGACGGCCTCAAGCTGTTCTTCAAGGAAGTGCTGTTCCCCGCTGCCTCAGACAAGAAGCTCTTCGTGCTCGGCCCGGTCATGGCCATCGCACCGGCACTGGCGCTCTGGGCGGTGATTCCCTTCTCGCCGGGTTGGGTCCTGGCCAACGTCGATGCCGGCGTGCTGTATCTGCTGGCCGTCAGTTCGGTCGGCGTCTACGGCATCATCATCGCCGGTTGGGCCTCGAACTCGAAGTATCCGTTCTTCGGCGCCATGCGGGCTTCGGCGCAGATGATCTCCTACGAGGTCTCGATGGGCCTGGCGCTGATCACGGTGCTGATGGTATCGAGCAGCCTCAACCTGACCGACATCGTCATGGCTCAGAGCAAGGGCCGGTTTGCCGGCTACGGCCTCGGGCTGCTGTCCTGGAACTGGCTGCCGCTACTGCCGATGTTCGCGGTCTACCTGATTTCAGGCGTTGCGGAAACCAACCGCGCACCCTTCGACGTGGTCGAGGGCGAATCGGAAATCGTCGCCGGCCACATGGTCGAGTACTCGGGCATGGCTTTCGCGATGTTCTTCCTCGCCGAATACGCCAACATGATCCTGATCTCGGCGATGACCTCGATCTTCTTCCTCGGCGGCTGGCTCTCGCCGATCGGCTTCATCCCCGACGGCTTCCACTGGATGGCGGCGAAGATGGCGGCCATCCTCTTCTTCTTCCTCTGGATTCGTGCCACCTTTCCGCGCTACCGCTATGACCAGCTCATGCGTCTGGGCTGGAAGGTCTTCGTACCGCTGACGCTGGTATGGATTCTCGTGGTCGGCGTCTGGATGATGTCGCCGCTGACGATCTGGAAATAGGGCGAGGAGAACACCATGGGTGCAAAAGACTTCATAGGCAGCCTGTTCCTCAAGGAACTGTTCAAGGGCATGGCGGTGACCGGCCGCTACATGTTCGCCCGCAAGATCACTGTTCAGTATCCGGAAGAGAAGACGCCGCAAAGCAACCGTTTCCGCGGCCTGCACGCACTGCGTCGCTATCCCAACGGCGAGGAGCGCTGCATCGCCTGCAAGCTTTGCGAGGCGGTTTGTCCGGCGCTGGCGATCACCATCGAAGCGGCCGAGCGCGAAGACGGCAGCCGGCGCACCACCCGCTACGACATCGACCTGACCAAGTGCATCTTCTGTGGCTTTTGCGAGGAAGCCTGCCCGGTGGATGCCATCGTGCAGACGCGCATTTTCGAATACCACGGCGAAGCGCGCGGCGACCTCTACTACACCAAGCAGATGCTGCTGGCCGTGGGCGACAGGAACGAGGCGCAGATTGCCGCCGATCGCGCCCAGGATGCACCCTACCGCTGATGCCACGCTAATCCCGCCATGGAATTCAAGACCATTCTTTTCTACATCTTCGCCGCGGTGACGGTGCTCGCCGCGCTGCGGGTGATCACGGCCCGGAATCCGGTGCATGCCGCCCTGTTCCTGGTGCTGGCCTTCTTCAACGTCGCCGGTCTGTGGATGCTGTTGCAGGCCGAGTTTCTCGCCCTCGTGCTGATCATGGTCTATGTCGGCGCGGTGATGGTGCTGTTCCTGTTCGTGGTCATGATGCTCGACATCAACATCGAGGAGGTTCGTCAGGGCTTCTGGAAGAATCTGCCGCTGGGTGCCCTGGTGGGCGGCCTGATGGTGGCCGAGATGGCGGCGGTTCTCTCCGGCCGCTACTTCAGCCTGGCCAATCTGCCGCCGCAGACCCTGCCGGCGAACTACAGCAATACCAAGGATCTGGCGCGGGTGCTCTACACCGACTACGCCTATCCCTTTGAAATCGCTTCCGTCATCCTGCTGGTGGGCATCATCGCCGCCGTCATGCTGACCCTGCGCCGGCGCAAGGACAACAAGGCCATGCATTCGTCGGACCAGATCGCGGTCAAGAGCAAGGATCGCATGCGCCTGGTCAAGATGGCACCGGAAGTCGAACTGCCGGCGCCCGAAAACAAAGGGGAGCAGGCATGATTCCGCTGTCGCACTACCTGATCCTGGCTGCCATCCTGTTTGCCATCAGCATCGTCGGCATTTTCCTCAACAGGAAGAACCTGATCGTGCTGCTGATGGCCATCGAATTGATGCTGCTGGCGGTGAATCTGAATTTCGTCGCTTTCTCGCACTACCTCAACGATCTCTCCGGGCAAATCTTCGTATTTTTCATCCTCGTCGTTGCGGCGGCCGAGTCGGGCATCGGCCTTGCCATCCTGGTGGTGCTGTTCCGCAACCTGTCCTCGATCGACGTCGAAGACCTCGACACGCTGAAGGGCTAACGGGACATGGGCATGAAGACACTTTATCTGCTGGTTCCCCTCGCGCCGCTGGCCGGCGCCATACTCGCCGGCTTTTTCAGCAGCATCCTCGGCCGCGCCGGCGCGCATACCGTCACCTCGATCGGCGTCGCGATCTCCTTCATCCTGTCGGTGCTGATCTTCCAGGACGTTCAGGCCGGCCATGTCTTCAACGGCGCCGTCTATACCTGGATGGAATCGGGCGGACTCAAGCTTGAGGTCGGCTTCCTGATCGACCAACTGACCGTGCTGATGATGCTGGTGGTGACCTTCGTCTCGCTGATGGTGCATATCTACACCATCGGCTACATGGCACACGATGAAGAGAATTGGCCGAGCGGCAGCAAAGCCGGCACCAACAGCTACCAGCGCTTCTTCAGCTACATCTCGCTGTTCACCTTCTCGATGCTGATGCTCGTCATGAGCAACAACTTCGTCCAGCTGTTCTTCGGCTGGGAGGCAGTGGGCCTGGTTTCCTACCTCCTGATCGGCTTCTGGTCGGTGCGTGAAACCGCGATCTATGCCAACCTCAAGGCCTTCTTGGTCAACCGCGTCGGCGACTTCGGCTTTCTGTTAGGCATCGGCCTGGTCGCCGCCTACGCCGGCAGCCTCGATTACGCCCAGGTCTTTGCCAAGCGCAACGAACTGGCGGCGCTTACCGAAGTCGTCACCGGCTGGCCGCTGATCACCGCCATCTGCATCTGCCTGTTCATCGGCGCCATGGGCAAGTCGGCGCAGTTCCCGCTGCATGTCTGGCTGCCGGATTCGATGGAAGGCCCGACGCCGATCTCCGCGCTGATCCATGCCGCGACCATGGTCACGGCCGGCATCTTCATGGTCTCGCGCATGTCGCCGCTGTTCGAGCTTTCCGACACGGCACTCTCCTTCGTCATCGTCATCGGCGCCATTACCACGCTGTCCATGGCGCTGATCGCCATCGTGCAGACCGACGTCAAGCGCGTCGTCGCCTACTCGACGCTGTCGCAACTCGGCTACATGACCATGGCGCTGGGCGCCTCGGCGTATTCGGTGGCGATCTTCCACCTGATGACCCACGCCTTCTTCAAGGCGGTGCTCTTCCTCGGTGCCGGTTCGGTGATCATCGCCATGCACCACGAGCAGGACATGCGCAAGATGGGCGGCCTGCGCAAGTACATGCCGATCACCTACGCCACGATGCTGATCGGCGCCATCGCCAACGCCGGCCTGCCGCCTTTCGCTGGCTTCTTCTCCAAGGACTCGATCATCGAGGCCGTACATCTGGCCCAGGTTCCCGGCGCCCACTTCGCCTACTACTGCGCGCTGGCGGCCGTATTCGTCGGCGGCCTGTATTCCTTCCGTTTGATCTTCTTTACCTTCCACGGTGAGGAGCGCTTCCGTCACGGCCATGACGACCATGGACACGGCCATGATGCCGCCCACGACGCGCATGATGACCACGGCCACCACGGGCCGGTCGAACCGCACGAGTCGCCGAAGGTGGTCACCCTGCCGCTGATCCTGCTCGCCATCCCCGCCATTGCGTCCGGCTGGCTGATCGGCACCATCCTCTACGGCAACTGGTTCGGCAATGCCATTACCATCGCCGGTGTGCACAAGGGCATGGCTACCATGGCCGAGGAATTCCACGGCATATTCGGCATGATGGCCCACGGCGTCACCACGCTGCCCTTCTGGCTGGCGCTCTCGGGCGCGGCGACGGCCTGGTATCTCTACATCGCCCGCCCCGACCTGCCGGCCGTGATCAAGCAGAAGCTGGCCTTCCCGGCCATGATCCTCGAAGAGAAGTACGGCTTCGACCGGTTCAACGACTGGTTTTTCGCCGGCGGTGCGCGCCTGATTGGCCGCGGCCTGTGGAAGGGCGGCGACCAGATGCTGATCGACGGCGTGATGGTCAATGGCTCGGCCGGAGCGGTGGGCTGGATCTCTGGCCTCGTGCGCCTGTTCCAGACCGGCCGCATCTACCAGTACGCGTTCTGGATGATATTCGGCGTTTTCGGCCTGATGACACTCTGGATGAGCCGGGTTTGATGAATGCGCTCACAAATACACACCGGCCTGATGGAATAGGAAACCGATGAATTCGCAACTCCTGAGTCTCGCAATCTGGGTCCCCATCCTTGGCGCCGTGCCCGTGTTCGCGGCCGGTTCCGAGCGCCGCTGTCTGGTGCGCTGGCTGGCGCTGGCGGTGGCCATTGCGGGCTTCCTGGTGACGCTCCCGCTCTACACCCGCTTCGACGTGACGCAGGCCGGCATGCAGTTCGTCGAGCAGGCGCCCTGGATCACCCGCTTCAATGTTCAGTACCTGCTCGGGGTGGACGGAATTTCCATGCCCTTCATCCTGCTCAACAGCTTCATCACCGTGATGGTGGTGCTGGCCGGCTGGGAAGTCATCGAAGAGAAGCAGGCCCAGTACATGGGTGCCTTCCTGGTCATGTCAGGCCTGATGAACGGCATTTTCAGCGCGCTCGACGGCGTGCTGTTCTACGTCTTCTTCGAAGCCTCGCTGATCCCGATGTACATCATCATCGGCGTCTGGGGCGGACCGAACCGGGTGTATGCCGCGATCAAGTTCTTCCTCTACACGCTGCTCGGCTCGCTGCTGATGCTGGTTGCCCTGATCTGGCTGTTCCTCGAGTCCGGCGGCAGCTTCAACATCCTCGAGTGGCACCGGATGCCGATCGCCATGGGGCCGCAGATCCTGATCTTCATCGCCTTCCTGGTTTCGTTCGCGGTCAAGGTGCCGATGTGGCCGGTGCATACCTGGTTGCCCGATGCCCACGTCGAGGCGCCCACCGGCGGCTCGGTGGTGCTGGCGGCGATCGCCCTGAAGCTGGGCGCTTACGGCTTCGTGCGGTTCTCCCTGCCCATCGTGCCCGACGCCAGCCATTACCTCGCGCCGCTGATGATCGCGCTGAGCCTGACTGCGGTGGTCTACATCGGCTTCGTCGCCCTGGTCCAGGCAGACATGAAAAAGCTGATCGCCTATTCGTCGATCTCGCACATGGGTTTCGTCACGCTCGGCTTTTTCATCTTCAATGCCATCGGCGTCGAAGGCGCGCTGGTGCAAATGATTTCCCACGGCTTTATCTCGGCGGCGATGTTCCTTTGCGTCGGCGTCATGTACGACCGCATGCATTCGCGCATGATCGCCGACTACGGCGGCGTGGTGCACACCATGCCGAAGTTCGCCGGGCTGTTCGTCTTCTTTGCCATGGCCAATTCCGGTTTGCCGGCCACCTCTGGTTTTGTCGGCGAGTTCATGGTCATCCTCGGCGCCATCAAGGCCAACTTCTGGATGGGTTTCGCCGCCGCCACGACGCTGATTCTCGGCGCCGCCTATACCTTGTGGATGATCAAGCGCGTGGTGTTCGGCGCCGTGGCCAACGACCATGTCGCCGCGCTCGAGGATATCAACGGCCGCGAATTCCTGGTGCTCGGCCTGCTGGCGGCCTGTGTCCTCGCCATGGGCCTCTACCCATTCCCCTTCACCGAAGTGATGCATGCCTCGGTGGATAACCTGCTCAAGCATGTTGCGGTAGTCAAACTTCAATGAACTCCCATGAGCGGCACACGACACGAGAGACACGAGAGAAGCGATGCTGAATAATTTCGTGATGCCCGACCTGTACCCGGCGGCGCCGGAGATTTTTCTCCTGCTGATGTCCTTCCTGGTGCTGTTTGTCGACCTGATCTTCGGTGCCACCCACCGCTGGATGACGGCGATGCTGACCGTGGTCACCCTGCTCGGCTGCGCGGCGATCACGCTGGTCACCTCCGACGGGCAGACCACGCTGACGTTCAGCAACATGTTCGTCGACGACCTGTTGTCCGACTTCCTCAAGCTGGTGACCTATCTCGCCGTGATCATGATGCTGATCTATGGCCGCCAGTATCTGGCCGACCGCGGCCTGGACAAGGGCGAGTTCTACCTGTTGGTGCTCTATGCCACGCTGGGCATGATGGTGATGATCTCCGCCGCGAGCTTCCTGACCATGTATCTCGGTCTGGAACTGATGTCGCTCTCGCTGTACGGCCTGGTCGCCATCGATCGCGAGTCGCGGCGCGGCACCGAGGCGGCGATGAAGTATTTCGTGCTCGGCGCGCTGGCCTCCGGCATGCTGCTCTACGGCATGTCGATGATCTACGGCGCCACCGGCAGCCTGGAACTGGGCAGCGTGGCGCAGGCCATGTACCAGGGTCACTCGGAAAAGACCGTGCTGGTCTTCGGCCTGGTATTCGTCGTCGCCGGCGTCGCCTTCAAGCTCGGCATGGTCCCCTTCCATATGTGGATTCCCGATGTCTATCACGGCGCACCGACGGCCGTGACCATGTTCATCGGCTCGGCGCCCAAACTCGCCGCCTTCGCCATGGCCCTGCGCCTTCTCGTCTATGGGCTGTTCGCCCTGGCCGTGGATTGGCAGAAGATGCTGCTGATCATGGCCGTGCTCTCGATCGGCTTGGGCAACCTCGCCGCCATCGCGCAGACCAACATCAAGCGCATGCTGGCCTACTCGGCGATTTCCCACATGGGCTACATGGTGCTCGGCCTGATGTCGGGCCTGGTCGGCGGCCAGCTGGATCCCTTCACCGCCGTCAATGCCTACAGTTCGGCGCTTTACTACACTGTGGCCTATGTCCTGATGTCGCTCGGCGCCTTCGGCATGGTGCTGCTGCTCTCGCGCGCCGGCTACGAAGCGGAAAACCTGGAAGACTTCAAGGGACTCAACAAGCGCAGCCCGTGGTTCGCCGCGATGATGCTGATCATGATGTTCTCCATGGCCGGCATCCCTTTCTTCGTCGGCTTCTTCGCCAAGTTCGCCGTGCTTCTGGCGGCCATCAAGGCGGGCTACACGGCGGTCGCCGTGATTGCCGTGATGTTCTCGCTGATCGGCGCTTTCTACTATCTGCGCGTGGTCAAGCTGATGTATTTCGACACTCCCGTCGATTCGGCGCCGATCACGGCCGGCCTTGACCTTCGCGTCCTGCTGTCGCTTAACGGCCTGGCGGTTGCCGGCTTCGGCCTCTTCCCGGATTCCCTGATGTTGGTCTGCACCACGGCGCTGATGCGATCACTGTAAGCCGCCATTGCCCAACATCGAAGCCGTCATGCCTTGCCCGCATGGCGGCTTTTTCGTTGGTTCCCGACGCCGATGCGGCAGGCGACTTGCCCCGCGGCTGAGATAAGATAACGCGTTGCACCTCCAAGTTTCAATCTCTGGCCAGACGCCTGCATGGACGACTCCGACCTGATAGAACACACCATCTCCAGCGAGCCGGTTTTTGACGGCAAGCTGCTGCATGTGCGCCGCGACATCGTGCGCCTGCCCGACGGGAACGAAACCGTGCGCGAGTGGATCGCCCATCCCGGCGCGGTCGTGGTGATCGCCACGCTGGACAACGGCAAGCTGCTCTTCGAGCGGCAGTTCCGCTATCCGCTGCAGCGCGTCTTCGTCGAACTGCCTGCCGGAAAGATTGATCCTGACGAGCACCCGCTGGATACGGCCAAGCGCGAACTGCGCGAGGAGGTCGGCCACCAGGCCAAAGTCTGGCGGCATCTGGCGACCATGCATCCGTGCATCGGCTACTCCGACGAGCGCATCGAAATCTTCCTCGCCCGCGGCCTGATCTACGTCGGCCACCAGCGCGACCATGGCGAATTCCTCGAAGTCATCGAAATGAGCGTGGCCGACGCCCTGCTGGCCGTGCAGGACGGCGAAATCACCGACGGCAAGACCATCGCCGCCCTGATGTGGGCCGACAAGATCTCCGCCGGTGCCTGGCAGGTTCCGGACTGAGAGCTCATGAATAAATCTACTGCGCGTTCCGGATCGGGGCTTGGGCGGTGCTCGCTATCCTCACATATAACGACATATGCTCCGGTAGCTGCGCTCCGGCCGCGCCCCGCTGCGGCCCGCTCGCTACGATTTCTTCACGAGCTCTGAACCATGGACCGGATCGACGACCCCAGCCCGCACGACCACCTCGACCTCGATCCCTCGGGCGGGCACACGCTCGAGGCATTGCATGTCCTCGCCGAGATCTCGAGCAACCTCGCCGATGAAGACGATCTCGACGAGCTGCTGGGCCGTTTCCTCGGCACCATGATCCGCCTGGCCAAGGCCGATGCCGGCGTGGTGCGGGTGCTGACCAGCGACGGCGAGCACCTGCGCATGGTCGCCGCGCGCGGCCTGCCGCCGGCCGTGGTCGAGAAGGAGCGCTTGGTCTCGCGCGACTGCGGCCTGTGCGGCATCGCCATCGGCCAGAACCGGCCGCTGTTCGACATCGATCTCAGCGGCTGCGACGCGCGCACCGGCGGCGACTTTTTCAAGACCGGTTGCCAGGCCATGGTGGTGGTGCCGCTGTCGAACGGGGGCAGGCTGCTGGGCACCTACAACCTCTTCCTGCCCGAGGCCTTCGAACTGCCCGAGGAAGTCGCGCTGCTGTTCCGTTCTATCGGCGAGCACCTCGGCATGGCGCTGGAGAACGCCCGCCTCAAGCGCGAAAACCTGCGCATCGTGCTCACCAGCGAACGGCAGATGATGGCCGCCGAAATCCACGATTCGCTGGCGCAGACCCTGGCCTACATGAAGATGCGCATGGCGCTGCTCAACGACGCCATCGCCGACCAGTCGCTGGAAAAGAGCGCCAAGTACGCCGGCGACGTCGGCCAGGCGCTGGACGACGCCTACGGCCACCTGCGCGAACTGCTGGTGCAGTTCCGCAGCCGCATGGACCCGATGGGTCTCGAGCACGCCCTGCAGGGCCTCGCCGTCGGCTTCCAGGAGCGCACCGGCATTTCCCTGCGCTACGAGAACCGGCTCACCGACCTGCGCCTCGAGCCGGAAAAGGAGAGCCAGGTGTTCCACATCCTGCAGGAAGCCCTGGCCAATGTCGCCCGCCATTCCGGTGCCACCGAGGCCAGCATGGTCCTCGAGGCGGCCGGCGACTACTACACCGCGACCGTGGAAGACAACGGCCGGGGCGGGCAGGGCTTCTTCGCCATCGCCAACCGGGTCGGCGGCTTTCAGGAGCATCCCGGCCTGCGCGACCACTTCGGCCTCAACATCATGCGCGAGCGGGCGCAGAAAATCGGCGGCCGGCTCGAAGTCGTCAATCTGCCGCAGGGCGGATTTCGCGTGCGCCTGAGTTTCCCACCCGGAGGGGGGCTGCCGGCATGAGCGAGCAGAACCCTGGCGACGCCATCCGCGTCATGCTGGTCGACGACCACACCCTGTTTCGCAAGGGCCTCGCCGAACTGCTGGAGCAGCGCGGCACGATCAAGGTCGCCGGCATCGCCGGCAACGCCGACGATGCGCTGCGCATCCTCGCCGAGGCGCGGCCCGACGTCATCATCACCGACCTCAACATGCCGCCCAATGGCGGCCTCAGCCTGCTGCGCCAGCTGGTGGCCGACGGCTGGAACGGCCCGGTGCTGGTCCTCACCGTCAGCGACGCCGAGGAAGACCTCGCCGCGGCGCTGCAGGCCGGCGCCAAGGGCTACCTGCTGAAGGACATGGAACCCGAGGACGTGGTCGATGCCGTGCAGCGCGCCGTGCGCGGCGAAACCGTGGTGGCGCCGACGATGACGCTGAAGCTGGTGAACCTGCTGCAGGGCGGCAATGCCGCGGCGACCAAGGCCGACACCATGAAGCTCTTGACGGCGCGCGAACGCGAGATCCTCCAGCAGCTGTCGCAGGGCCTGTCGAACAAGGCCATCGCCCGCGTGCTCGACATCAGCCATGACACCGTCAAGCTGCACGTCAAGCACATCCTGGCCAAGCTCAACCTCACCTCGCGCGTCGAGGCCGCCGTCTTCGCCGTCGAACAGAAGGCGGCGGGGCAGGCCAGGCGCAGTTAAGCCGGCGTTCCCTCCTGCGCCGCCTGGCGCATCACCTGCAGCAGGGCCTCGGGCGGCTGGGCGCCGCTGGCTGCCAGCCGGTTATTGAAGATGAAGAAGGGCACGCCGTTGATGCCCTTGCGCTGCGCTTCGACGGCGCCGCCGCGTACCGCAGCGGAATCGGTGTCCGATTCGAGATAGGCCAGCACAGCCTTACGATCCAGCCCGCAGGCGGCGGCCACATCGGCCAAAACCGCGCGGTCGCCGACATGCCGCCCTTCGAGGAACTGCGCCGCGAAGAGCGCTTCGACCAGCCTTTCAGTCACCGTAGCGTCAGCGCCGACTATCGCCTGCGCATGGTGGATCAGCCGGTGGGCATCGAGCGTATTGGCGCGCAGTTCGATCTTTTCGAAGGCGAATTCGATGCCGGCCCGGCGGCCCGCTTCGCCGACGCGCTGCCAGAGTTCCTCCACCTGTTTCGCCCCGCCGAACTTCTTTTCCAGGAAGGGGCGGTAGGGCTCGCCCGCAGCGGGCGTGTCCGGGTTGAGAAAGAAGGGCCGCCAGTGCAGGATCACTTCGCAGTCCGGTTGTTCTTCGCGCCAGAGTGCCAGCGCGCGGTCGAGATGGCGCTTGCCGATGAAGCACCAGGGGCAGACCACGTCGGACACCACGTCGATGGCAAGCTTCACGGCAGCATCCTCAGGGCTTCCACAGCTTCACGGTTCTGGAACGGCGGATGTTGCTGTCGCGGGTGGCCAGTGGCAGGCCATGTGCGCGTGCCGTGGCGACGATGATTCGATCCGCCGGATCGACATGAAATCCGGTTGGCAGGGCGTCCAGCGCCAGGATGACGCCGGCGTCGAGGGGCAGCGTCGTGACGGTGTCGGGGGCGGCGGCGGCCGGCAGCCAATGGGTCAGGGGAGCGTCGAGTTTCAAAAGTCCCTTGCTGGCGAGCATCTGCGCCTCCCACAGACTGATCGCGGAAATTGCCGGTGGCGTGCCAGCCGCCGCAAGTACGTCCAGCGCGTTGCGTTCGGCGGCGGACAACTCGGGCTGGCCCAGCAGCCACCAAAGCCAGACATGGGTGTCGAGCAGAAGCGAAGGCATTGCCGCTACGGATCAGCGCAAGGCGTCGAAGTCGGAATCGTCGAGCACGCCGGCCTCCGGTGCGCCGATGAGCTGACCACGGCCGCGCAGGCGCAACCAGGGAGCAACGCCTTGCGGCGTTTGCGGCATCGGCACCAGGCGCGCCACCACCCTGCCGTGGCGCGTCAGGTCTACGGCGGTGCCTTCCTGTTCGACCTGGCGGATCATGTCCAGGCAATGCGCCTTGAACTCCGTGACGCTGACGGCGGTAGTGGTCATTTAAGTGCTCAAAGTGGTCATTATCGGACAATACCACAAACGGCGACAATTTTCGTCACCCCGGCGAA